>JANJUB010000104.1 GCA_024710805.1 Fimbriimonadaceae bacterium
AGGCCGTACCACTGCTGGCCGTCCTTCTCCTTGCCGATCGGCAGGGTCTGCAGGCTCTTGCTCAGCGGCACGAGCCGCTTGACATGGATACTCTTCTCACCCGTCTTGGTGAGGAACATGAACCCCTCGACGCCGACGTGGTCACCGATGTCGAGCAGCTGATACAGCTCCCAGCCGACCTCACCGAGCTCGTCCTTGCGGCAGTAGATCTGGATCTTGCCGTCGCCGTCGCTGAGGTGGGCGAAGCCCGCCTTGCCCATGTCGCGGTAGCTGATAACACGCCCGGCAAACGAGATGGTGGGTGGACCGTCGGTCGACTCGTCGTCTTCATCGCCGCGCGGAGCGGTCAGGTCGTCGAACCACTCCAGCAACTCCTTAGCCGACGCGGTGCGTTTGAACTCCTCGACCGAGAACGGGTCGTGGCCGAGTTCGCGCATGCGCGCCAGCTTCTGGAGTCGAATATCGCGGATATCTTCGCTCATGGGTAGGGCCGGAGTTTACCGGCCCTGCCCCCTACGCCGAACCGGCGAGCATCTCATACTCGGCGATGTCGGCGCGCAGCACATCCAGGCTTCCCCGCCAAAACTCGATGCCGCGGGTGTTGAAGCCGAATCGCTGGCCGAGTTCGTACGCATCCGCCATGCCCGTGGAGCTGAGCAGATCGTCGTATCGACCGCGGAAATTGTCCGGGTCGTTTCGATACTGGGCGTACAAGCCGAGCGCGAACAGCAAGCCGAACATATACGGGAAGTTGTAGAACGACCAGCTTGAGTAGTAGTGCGGCTTCATCGCCCACATGTACGGGTGATAGGAGGCCAGGCCGTTGCCATACGTGTCCTTCTGCGCATTCAGCATGAGGTCGCAGAACTCCTCAGCCGTGAACTCGCGCTCGACCCGGCCGTCGAAGACCGCCTTCTCAAAGATGAACCGGCTGGTGATGTCGACCACGGTTTGACACGGACCCTGGATGCAGGCATCGAGCAGAGCAAGCTTCTCGGGGCTGCTGACCGTTTCGAGCGCCGCATTCTTGACCACGGTCTCGCAGAAGATGCTCGCCGTCTCGGCCAAGGTCGAGGGCGTGTCTTGCACCATGGTTGAGCGGCCGGAGAGACAGATGTTGTGATACGCGTGGCCAAGCTCGTGGGCGAGCGTCTTCACGCTGCCAAACGACGCTTCGTAGTTCATGAGGATGCGGGACTCGTCACCCCGCGTACCCATGCAGTACGCTCCATCCACCTTGCCCGGCTTGGGGGCAAAGTCAGTCCAGCGCTCGCGATACGACCGGCGGGCGAAGTCGCCCATCTTCTTAGAATAGGACTCAAACGTATCGGCAACGAACTCGCAACCGACATCGTAGGTCCACGTTCGGCCCTCGAACTCGACCGGGGCGAACAGGTCGTACCACTCGAGGCGGCCGAGGCCGTGGACGCGGGCCTTCGCGTGGAGGAACCGGCGGAAGTCGGGAAACGCCTCGCGGGCGGCGGCCAGCATCGCATCGAGCGTCTCGCGGTCGATCGCATTGGCGAACACCGCTTCGTCGAGGCCGCTGCCCCAGTTCCGTCGGCGGCATAGCGTAGTGACTTCGCCCTTGATGCTGTTCATCGCGGCGGCAAGCGGCGTTTCGACGGTCTTCCAAGCGCCGAGTTCGGCCTGGTACGCCACGCGGCGCGTCTCCCGGTCGGAGTTGTGGGCGAGGTTTCGCACCGCGCTCATCGGCATCGTTTTGGTTTCGCCCTCGAGGGTGAGCGTCACTTCGAGCTGGCTGGTGACGTTGCCATGCAGCCGCGACCACGCCGAGGCTCCGGTGACGTAGAGTTCGGCGGCCAGCGACTCCTCGGCGGGGCTCATCTGGTGCTTGGCGCGCTCTTGAGCGCGGCGGAGCAAGTAGCCGTGCTCAGCGATCAGGTCTCTCGCCGCGATGAGCGGCTCAAGATCGATCTTGCCGACCCAAGCCTCGAAGCGCGTCATCGCTTGGCGAAGGGGAACGGAGTCGCGCTCCAGTTCGCTGGTCCGCGCCTGGGCGAGCGCGTCTCGGGTGTTCACCGTCAGCTTGCCGTACACATAGCTGTCCAGCAGCCGCCGTCGCTCCTCGAGAGCATTGAGGTGGTCGAGCAGCCCGGCTAGCTGTGCCGCCGACACGGTCGTCGAGGCTTCCAACTCCGCCAACCGGCGATCAAAGTCGGCGATCTCTTCGCGAAGCTTGGCTTGCGAAGTCAGAAACGGCTCGGAATCCAATCCCGGAAAGTAGACATCGAGATCCCATTCGGGCATGGTGGGGGCGGCGGTGGCGCTCATTTGCTGAGTTTACGCCGCGCCGCGGGGCCTATGTTCCGTACAATCAATACATGAATAGGCTGCTCGGTGTCCTTACGGTTGGGTTGCTCGTCACCGGGGCGATGGCGCAAGACCTCGTCGGCGTGTGGTCGGGGCGGTATCAGGTCGATATGACGAAGGTGGCGGCCGAGAACCGACAGATGGTCGCCGAGATGTCAAAGTCGACTCGCCTGACCATGCGGTTGCGGAAGGACAAGACGTTCAGCGTGGAAATCGTCGGCAAGAATCAGAAGAGTCTGACCGAGGGCACGTATCGAATCGAGAAGGGCAAGCTCATCACCACCGACTTGAAGCGAAACGGCAAAGCCGTGGCCGCCGCCGATCGCCGGAATGCCGCATTCACCATTGCCAACGGTGGAAAGTCACTCACCCTCAAGTTGGATCGCGGACCCGCTCCCGCCGTGCTGACCTTCACCAAGCAGTAGCCATGGAAGGCCGCATCCTCACCCTGCATCCCGATGGCAAGAACGGGGTCAATATCGCGCAAGACAAATACGAGGCGATGAAAGCCGCGATCCTGGACCAACTCGCCACGTCCGGCCCGCAAAGTCACGCGGACTTCCGCAAGGCGATCAACGACCGGCTCGAGGGCACGTTCGACGGCAGCATCAACTGGTACTTGGAGAGCGTCAAGCTCGACCTCGAGGCCAGGGGAGTCATCACCCATAACCGTAAGTCGCGCCTGGTCTCGCTCGTCCAGGCGTGAAAAAAGCCCTCCGGAGAACCGGAGGGCTATTAGAAGCCGAGCCTATAGATGGGGTGTATGATGGCTCGAATGTATGGATATGGGGTGACGGAGTTGTGTTCCGCCACTTCTTATGACGGGTCCAATCGCCGTGGAGTTCCCCCGGGACCGAGAATCGGAGCACAATTCCTAAGCCATGGCGCAAATCATCGTTCATCTTCCCCATTGGCTGGCAACTGACGGACCCTCGGTGCTCGATCGTCCGGGGCCGGCATGGCAGCGGCTGACGGCTCGCGGCGAGATCGCCCGGATTCGCCCAGCGACGGGCATGCCCGAGGCGGCGTGGCTCGGCCTCGACCCCGAGCGGACCCAAGCGAGCGAGGGTGTGCTGACCGTAGCCGCGCTGGGTGCCCAACCGCCGCCACGCTCCGTCCACTTCGCGGTGAACCCGCTCGTTCTGGGACCCGACACGATGCACCCGCCAACGACCCAGCTGCGAGAGGAAGAGCGACTCGAACTGGTCCGCTGCGCCGAACGGCTGAACACGTCGCGGCTCACGTTTCTCGCCGGCACCCATCAGCACGGCCTGGTGTGGGAGGATGGCTCGACCGACCTCTACATCCCCCCTCCCGATGCGGTGGGCAGCTATCGCGATTCCCTTCCCCAAGGCGATGGCGAGCCCATGCTTCGCCGCTGGATCGACGACGCCATCAACTTGCTGCGGGAGGCCGAGTTCAACCGCATCCGGGCGGAGGAAGGCATCGAGACGATCGAGGTGCTTTGGCCGTGGGGGGCGGGATTTCGCGAGGCGCTGCCCAGTCTCGCGCTTCGCTTTGGCGCACCGGTTCAGGTGGTTTCAGGCTCGTTGCGGCTTCAAGGACTGGCCCGGCTGTGCGGAGCGCGACATGGCGACCCCGACGCCTTCGGCCGCGGCACCAGCACCCGCCTCGAGCACCTGATCGAACCCACGGCGGGCGTGTTGATCGGATTGGTCAGCGCCTTCGCCGAGTTCGACCCGATCGAGCAGGAGCAAGAGCGTTGGTGGCTGACCCAGGAACTGGAGCGCCGGATCTGGGCCCCGCTCGGCGAGCTCGACGACCTGCGGCTCATGGTGACCTCCGAAACCGCCGAGGGCGGACTCGTGCTGCAGTACGACGCAAGGCGGCTGCGGGAGAACTCGGTGCCCTTCGCGGAGCGGGTGCTGGATGATCGCACGATCCCCCAGAAACCACTCCACGAGCACTTGGGGTAACAGCCTCCCCCTCTCCGCGAGTGATCGTCTCGCGGGGAGGGGGTTAGGGGGTGGGGAAGACCAACCCACCAACAAGCTAACCCGCAAACCCCTACTCTTCCTTAAAGGAAAGCTTCAGCGTCGGGCGGGTGGCTTCGGGGCCTTCCTTCGAGTTGACCTTGTAGATCATCGAGCGCGATTCGGTCGGGGAAAGCATGCTCGCCAGCGCGAAGCCGATCGAGCCCTTGTCGCGGGCGGAAGACCACATCTTCTTGAAGTTGCCCTTCTCATCGAGCAGGTTGACGGTCAGCTTGATCCCGTCCTTCTCGATGCTGGCCTCGGCCTTGCCAAATCCCGGCTCCACCGGGCCCACCGATCCATCGTTGAACGAGAATGTGTCTTCCTTGAAGCTGCCCTTCAGGCCGAAGACCTCGAGCGGGTACTCCTTGAGCACGGCTTTGCTCAGGGTCTCATTCGGCACGTTCCAAACGATCAGTTCGGCACTGGCCAGTTCGCCGGCCGGGGCGCCCTTGAGGGCGAATTGCACGTAGCCGTACGAATACTCGTCGCCGGGGGGGATGGCGGAATCGACCGCACGGGACCCCGAACCCCAAACGCGCAGGAACGGCTCACCTCCCGGCGTCGAAGCATGCGGATACACCCAAACATCGTCCGAAGCGACGGCGGTCCACGTCGGACCGACCACCAGACACACGAGCGCGGTCAACATAGTGTCATTATGGCGAGACGGCATGACGGAACCGTGACTCACATGTCGAAAATCCACCGTCTTTAACCAACGAAACACCATGAAATCGTTCCGCTTGCTTGTCCTCGCTCTTGCGGTGAGCATCCAGCTCAACGCCTTCGCTCAATCAACGACTCCCCCGGCCGACACCAAGAAAGCCGAACCCGCCAAGACGGAAGACCAGAAGAAGGCGGAGGAGTACGACAAGTTTATCAAGGACCTGAAGAAGGTTGAGGGCCAGTTCTCGATGTATCAGAAGGGCCGACAGCTCTTCCTCGAGCTCCCGGAGGCCCACCTCGGCAAGCAGTTCTTGGTCCAAGCCACCTGGGCGACCGGAGCGGGCCAGGGCCTTCAAGCGGGCGACCCGACCAACTACGGCGCGGTCGATGTATTCCGCTTCGACAAGGTCGAGGACAAGGTGTGGCTGGTCAAGCCCGCGCGGAAGTTCCGTTGGTCGAAGGACGACCCGCTCGCGCTGGCTTCCGAGCGCAGCTTCCCCGACGCGGTGCTGAGTTCGTTCACGGTGAGCCAGACCCACCCCGCGCGGAAGGTGATGCTGTTCGACGTCACGAACCTGTTTTACGGGGATGTGTTTCGCTTGGGTACGGCCGTCAACCTGGGGCTCGGCGGACAGTTCATGCTCGACCGCGAGAAGTCCGGCCCGGCCCACGTGAAGAGCTTCCCGAAGAACACCGTCGTCCAGATGAACCTGTACTACCAGTCGCAGGGCGGCGGCGCGGGGCCGATGGCTGAGCTGATGGCCCTCCTCGGCATCGGCGGCAACAATCTGGAAGACCCCCGCAGCGCGCCACTTAAGATGACGTACAACCTGTGGTTGCGCGAAGAGACGGACTACCGCCCGCGGCTCGCCGATCCGCGCGTGGGCTACTTCACCGAAGACTTCTACAGCGTCGATCGCTTCCTCAACGCCGACCGCACCGAGCGGTACATCCAGCGCTGGAACCTCAAGAAGAAGGACCCGAAGGCCGCGATGTCCGAACCGGTCAAGCCCATCGTGTGGACCCTCGATCCGAGCATCCCGCCCGCCTACCGAGATGCCGTCCGCAAGGGCATCCTCTACTGGAACAAGGCGTACGAGAAGCTGGGCTACAAGGACGCGATCCGCGTTCAGGACGCCCCGGACGACAAGGACTACGACCACGCGGACGGCCGTTACAACGTGATCCGCTGGACGATGACGCCCGACGCCGGTTATGCGGTAGCGCTGTTCCGAACCGACCCGTTCACCGGCGAAATTCTGAATGCGGCGGTCACCTTTGACGCCAACATGCTGCACTTTGCGCAGCAAGAGGCGCTGGATGTCACCGGGCCGAGTGCCAACGCGCGCCAACGAGCGCAGGAAGTGTTGCTCCGCCGCGAGGGAGCCAAGACAACCGACGAGTTCCACTTGTGGGCTTCGGACCGCGAGCGAGCCCAGCAGCAACTCGACCGCGCGTGCGAAGAGAACGGCTGGCAGCGGCACGCGTGTCGCTACGGCCACGGCCTCGCCGGCTCGGCCAGCTTCGCTTATTCGGCGGCGCTGGCGGGCGGGTTGAACATGAGCAAGGAGGACTACGCCAAGCAGTTCATCACCGATGTGGTCAGCCACGAGGTCGGCCACTGTCTGGGCCTGCGCCACAACTTCATTGCGTCGACCAACCTCACCGTGAATGACTTGGCGAACGATCAGATTACGAACGAGCGCGGCATCACCGCCTCGGTGATGGATTACACCCCAGCGAACATCGTTGCCGCCCTTCGCGGAGCCCGCAACTTCTACACCCCCACGATCGGCGTGTACGACGTGTGGGCCGTCCGCTATGGCTACATGGATGTGAACGCCACGACCCCGCTGGGCGAGCGATTCGCCCTGGATGCGCTGGCCTCGCAGAGCACCCAGCCGGGACTCGCGTTCATGACCGACGAGAACGCGGACAGCTTCAACCCGTACGTGGCGCGGTTCGATTGCGCCAAGGATCCGATCGCCTATAGCGAGGCGATGTTCGAAGCCGCGAAGCGCGTGCGCCGCTATGCGATCCAGAACCTGCCGAGGCCCGGCGAAAGCCCCGCCCGCCGCACGACCTTGGTGATGTCCTCGATCGGCACGGTCATGCGCCAAGGCCAACTGGCGGCCCGTTTCTTAGGGGGTGTGGCGGGAACCCGGCACTTCACCGGCAAGACCCTGGCCCCGGCTCCGGCCGACGACCAGCGCCGCGCCATGAAGCTCATCTCGGCGTGTCTGTCGCCGGAGATCGCGAATCTGCCTGCGGATATCCGACAAAGCCTGAGCCGCGACATGAGCAACGAAGACTCGAGCACCTGGATCGCGCCGCTACGTGACGTCGTGGGCACCCGTCAGACGCTCATTGCCGCGCAGATCCTCAGCGCCTCCGCAGTGGACCGCATCGCCGAGAACGCGTTCAAGTGGGGCAAGACCCCCGGCGCGTACACGATGGACGAGCACTACCGCTCGATCGTCGGCGCGGTGTATTCCGAGGTCGGCAAGAACACCAACGTGGACGGCCTGCGCCGCGACCTGCAGCGGTTCGTGACGTCGGCGCTGATCACCCAAGCGGGTGCTGGAGCCGGCGCGGTCAACGACGATGCCCGAATGCTCGCCGCGGACAATCTGCGCAGTCTGTCGAATCGCCTTGCCGCGCAGATCCGCACCGGCAAGACCGACGGCATGACGACCGTCCACTACCGCGACATGAAGTCGCAGATCGATCGGTTCCTGAGTCGGCAGGCGGTGGGCAACTAGCGGCCAACCGGATGATCAGCGTTCTGATCGTGAACTGGAATACCCGGGATCTTCTTGACGCGTGTCTGAAGTCGATCCCGGGGAACTCCGGAGGCCATGACGTCGAAGTCATCGTGGTGGACAACGCATCGCACGATGGCTCGGCGGACATGGTTCGCGAGCGACACGTTCACGTCAAGCTGATCGAGCCGGGTTCGAACACCGGGTACGCCCGCGGCAACAATCTGGCGTTCGCCGCGAGCTCGGGCGGCTACGTGCTGACCCTCAACCCCGACACCGAACTCGAACCCGAGACGCTCGAGGAGTCGCTGAAGGCGATGGATCGACACCCCGAAGCGGTAGCCCTGGGCGCGTGCCAGATCGGAACCGACGGCCTGATCCAACGATCGGTACGTGGGTTCCCTTCCCTACGCGGGATCATCGGCGAACTGACCGGATTGGCCAAGGCGTATCCGAAGAGCGCCTGGGGCGCGTATCAGCTCCCGGCATTCGATTACTCAGTCGAGCAGCCCGCCCCGCAACCCATGGGGACGTTCTTGTTCTTCCGGCGGTCCGCACTCGACCAGCTGCAGAGCCCGCCCTACGACGAGCAGTTCCCGATCTTCTTTAACGAGGTGGACCTGCTCTACCGACTCTCCAAGCAGGGGGGCCAGGCTTGGTATGTTCCGTCGGTCCGAATCTTGCATCACGGCGGAGAAGGGACGCGGCAAGTGCGAAAGGCGATGATTTGGGAATCCCATCGCAGCCTCATGCGTTTCTTCGAGAAGCACCACCCCTCACCTCTACTTCCGTTGCTGAAGTTGCTGGTCTATGCGGGGGCTTGCCTGCGGGCACGAGGGGTCTATGCCGGATTTCGACCTTAGTATCACCATCTGCAGCTGGAACACGGTCGATGACCTGCGCGCCTGCTTGGCAAGCTTGGAACTCGTCCGCGACGAGGCCAACTTCGAGGTGATTGTGGTCGACAACAACTCGGCGGACGAATCGCCGGACATGGTCGAGCGCGAGTTCCCCTGGGTCACCCAGTTCCGACAGTCGCGCAACCTCGGCTTCACGGGAGGTCAGAACTTCGCGATGGAGCACCGACGCGGACGTCACGTGCTCATGCTGAACTCCGACACAGTCGTCCACCAGGGCGCGTTGCGGACGCTGATGGAGTTCATCGCCGCGAATCCCGACGTCGGTATGGTTGGGCCGAGGTTGCTCAATCCGGACGGCTCGTTGCAGTTCTCGTGCCGCCGCTTCCCTAACCCGATCGCCGCGCTCTTCCGCAATACGCCCATCGGGCGGCTGTTCCCGAACAACCGATTTACGCGCGACTACCTGATGCAAGATGTCCCGCACGACGCGATCCGCGATGTGGACTGGGTTTCGGGAGCCGCGCTGCTCGCGACCGAGGAGTGCATCAAGCGGATCGGCCTGCTCGACCCGGAGTACTTCATGTTCTGCGAGGACGTGGACTGGTGCTGGAGATGCCACAAAGCGGGACTGCGGGTGGTCTATGTGCCGGATTCGGTCATCACCCATGCCATCGGCCGCAGCACCGACAAAGCTCCTAACCGCATGATCGGGCGGTTCCACATGAGCATGTTCCGGTTCTATCGATTGAACCAAGTGCCCGAGATGGCCCTGCCCCTGCGACCCTTCGCGCTAGGCTTCGCCGCCCTCGCCCTGCTCCTGCGCGCGGGTCTGTTCATCTTCAAGAATAAGGTAGACATCGTCCGACGGAAGTTCGCCCGATGAAGCCACCCCGCTACTGGATTGCGATTGCCGCGACCGCGTTTCTGGCCCCCCTGTTGGGTGGACAGCTGGTGCTCGACCCTCAGGCGCTTGCGCCAGGCGGGTTGCTGAGTGCGATCTTCCGCGAGCCGCAGGGGGCTTCCCTCGCCCACTGGCTCGTGGTGTTGCCCGCGCTGGCGGCGCTCATTTACGCGCTCGCGCGCCGGCACGTCCAGCAGCTGCCGCAACCCCGAATCGCGGGCACCCTGGGCATATTCCTGCTGTTCATGTGGGGCTCGGTACTCACATCCGAATACCGGTTCATCAGCGCGGGTACTGCCCTCGAATGGACCGCGGTGCTGCTGCTCTTCTTCTCGACGGTCGCCTTGGCCGGCCGGCATCGCGGGCCCGTCGTGTTGCTCGCCGCGTTCGTCGCTGGCACTGCGTTGGTGGGTGCGCTCGGGATTCGGGAGTTCGCGATGCAGCGCGACCCGAACTGGCGAGTGTTCGCCAACTGGTCGAACCCCAACGCCCTCGCCGGGTTGCTGCCCTTTGGGGTGCTGGGCGGATTGGGTCTCATCGCCGCCGCCACGGATCGGATCGCCAAGCTGCTGTCTGGGCTCGCGGTCTTGCTGTGTTTCATCGCGATGATCCTCACCGGCTCGAAGGGCGGGCTGCTCGCGCTGGCCGTGGGTCTGGTTATCCTGCTCGTTTGGTGGGCGATCCAGGGCGGAACCCGTCGAGTTCAGGTGCTTGCGGTGGCGGTGCTGCTTCCCGCGCTCGGCTTTGGTCTTGCGGTGGGGCTATCGAGCGCACAGCGAGCCAAGACTCCAGCCAGCGGATCGGCGCTGGGACGCATCGCCCAGGCCGGCAACACTCAGGAGCAGAGCGCGGGTTTCCGCAGCCTGCTTTGGAAGAGTGCCGGTGCGCTGATCAAGGACCAGCCGTTCGGGCGGGGGATGGGCACGTTCCGCTATCACAGCTCCCGCCCCGGACTCGTCACCCAAACCCACCTCGCCCATCAGAGCTTCCTGCAGATTGGCGTCGAGGCGGGGATCATCGCCCTCGGCGCGCTGGTGGCGGCGCTCGCGATGATGGCGATCGAAGGGCTGCGGGGAGTGCGCAAACTACCGACGGAGTCGAGGCTCTTGCGCGGAGCCGTCTTTGCCGCCCTCGGCGCCGCCGTCGTCCACAACCTGATCGACAGCGACCTCTATCTGTTGGGCACGAATGTCGGAATGTTCTTGTTTGCCGGCATCCTCTTGCAGCTCACGCCGGATGGCTCGAGTCCCGAGTTCGCGGGGCGCAGCTATCGGGCCTTTGCTGCGTTCGCCGCGACCCTTACGGTGCTGGGCATGGCTTATGTGGCTACCACCGATGTTCGCCTGGGCGGCCTGCGCCACTTGGCCGGAGAACGGAGTCCCGAAGCCGAGTCGACCTTCAAAGCCTTATCGGGCTGGGCTCCATCGGACCATCGGCTGTGGGCCTTGGGAGCGCGGATGGCGGCGGACCCGGCCGAGCGGACGCGGCGGCTTGAGACTTCAGTTTCGCGCGGCCCAACCCTCGCGGTGCTTCGGCTTCTCGCCACCGAGCGGGAGGCAGCCGGTGACTCCGCCGGTGCGCTGCACGCCCTGAACCAAGCACTCGCGAGCGACCCGAACAACCTTGAGGCCATGAGTCGTCTGGTGGCCCTCCATGCCAAGGACAACCCCGATAAAGCTGAAGAGATCGCGGGAAAACTTGTACAGATCGAATCGACGCCGTACTTCAAGATCCGCGCCCTTCCCGAGCTGGTGCCTACCGAGACCTATGAAGCCCGGGCCTGGTTGGCCGCGCGAACCGGGAGCGCAGAAGCCCAGGCCGAGTTGCTGCGCGGGGCCTTAGAAGGCTATCTCAGTTACGCGGCCAACACCGTGCCGCAGGTCAAGATGTTCGCGAACAGCGGCATCGACGGCGGCTTCGGCGGGATCCGCCTCGATGACGCCCATACCACCTTGACGACCGCCATCGACCTTATTGGCCTCTATGAAGCCGCGGCTCCCCAGGAGCGCGTCTGGGCCGATGAAACCCGAACGACCTTGATTGCAGCGCGCGATTCCCTTTCGGAGACCACCCCATGAACCTGCTCATTCTCGGCGGAACCTCGTTTGTCGGCCGCCATATCGTCACCCAAGCGCTCGAACGCGGCCACGTCGTCACACTCGCCCACCGCGGCAAGACCAACGCCGACCTGTTCCCCGAGTGCGAGCACCTGCACTTCGATCGGCTTGGCGAGTGGCCCGATCTGGGCGAGCGCAGATGGGACGCGGTCGTCGACACCTCGGCCTACGTACCGCGAGCGATCTCCACCGCCGCCGAACATCTTGCCCGCCGCGCCGATCAGTACCTGTTCATCAGCACCATCTCGGTCTATGACCTTGACGGTCAGATCACCCTCGATGAAGGAAGCCCGGTTTGGAAGGAGCTCGAAGAGCCCACTGAGACGATCGACGCTCAGACGTATGGCCCGCTCAAGGTGGCTTGCGAGCGGGTCGCGTCCGAGGCATGGGGCGACCGGCTGATCGTCGTACGTCCCGGCATCGTCGTGGGCCGATGGGATCCGACCAACCGCTTTGAGTATTGGGTTCGGCAGGTCGCCACAGGGGGTCAGGTTAAGGTTCCACTGCGACTCGACCAACCGGTTCAGATGATCGACGGCAGCGACCTGACCCGGTTCTGTTTGGATCGCCTCGGCCGAGGTTCGGGCGTCTGGAACGCGAACGGCAACGAGACGACTTTTGGGCAGATGCTAGAGGGGATCCGCGATGAGATTAGAGTCTCGGCCACATGGGTCCCCACGCCCACGGACCAACTTGAGAAGTCGCCGATGGTGTTGCCCGAGGACGGCTCACGCGACGCGATCTTCCGCTGCTCGTCGGCGAAAGCCCAAGCGGACGGCCTGCGATTCCGCACCATCTCTGAGACCGTTCACGACGTCCTAAGTTCGTGAGTATCCGAGCGGCGGTTTGGATCACGGTGGGGCTGTTCGCGCTCTCGCTGCTGGGAGCATTTGCCCTGCGACTTTGGGATAGCCGTGCGTTGACCCTGCGGGATATCGCAAAGCGGCGGAATGTCGAGTGGCTCTGGCCCCGGGCGATGATCTGGGACACAACCCGATCGGTTGTTCTGATCGTCAACTCTGACGGTCGATTTAGCGTCAACCACCCAGTTGGTCTTGCGGACGGTAGGGCGACGATCGACGGACGCCGGGTGACGTTGACCTTCGAGCGGGTCGATCATTTGCCGATAGCCCAGTGGCCCCGGCGATTTGAGAAGATCCGCGACGAGGCGATCGCCGAAGCATGGTCCAAGGCGAAGTCAACGACCGGCTGGCCCCACGACGACCTGAAGCAATACAAGCGGCTCGAGGACGTGCTGCCCGGATTGCAGAAGGACTTCCCCGGCGCGGCGGATGATCCGTTCGCGAAGCCGTGGGTGTTCGAGATCGGCCCGCGGGGGCAGTGGATCGGCATCGACCCGCCGCAGATGTACACGGAAACGCCTTAAGGGCTTGTTGGCGGGTTGGTTGTTGGGTCGGAGCGGGATGGATCGGATTCGCCCGGGTTGCGCCGTCCTGCACCGACCTTCTTAAGCAAAGACTTCCGAGCTTAAGGCAAGGTCAACCGCTAACTCCCAACCGTCATCGATCGCTCGAGACCGGATCCTGCCATACTCCTCATCACCCAGACTGGCCCGGAGCTCGGTCACCTGGGGCACGTAGTACTTGGGCTCCTCTTCCGAGTCGAGAATCATGCCCGTCTCATTGGCGCGCTTGCGCGACGCGGCGATAAGGGTCGCTGCGAGTTCAAGGTGGCCAAGTCGAATCGCCACCCCGCCCAGGTCTCCCACGCACTCGCACATGAGATAAGCGTCTTCGGACTCTCGTGCTAGACGAAGGGCCTCCCGAGTGTAGGGAGTCGCGGCACCGTAGTTACCGACGAGATACTCCACACTTCCGAGGTTTGCGCAGAGATACGCCCGACTGCTGATAAGCTCCTTCCCACAAATCTCAAGACCTTCCAACAGGGTCTCGCGCGCGCGATCAAACTGGTGGCTGTCTCGGTAGGCGATACCTAGGTTGTTTAGGGCTTGTGGCAATCGCATGACACGACCCTGCGCGCGGATGAGTTTGACAGCACGCTCCTGCCACTCTGCCGCGCGATCGTACTGCCCCAGATCCTGGCAGCTTAGCCCCAGACCTTGAAGCACCGAAGCTTGAACCATGTGCAGACCATGCTCTTCGGCGATTTGGAGCGACTGGAGAAGCAACTGCTCGACGAGGTCGTAATCGCGCAAAGTCACGAGGGCCATCGAACGCCAGTAGAGGGCCATGGCGTGCGGATTTGGCTTTCCCGCCCGTTGGGCTACTTCGACGGCTTGTTCAGTCAACTCGAGAGACTCACGGAATCTGCCAAGCCGCAGCATGTACCGGCAGCGCTCAACAAGCAGCTCGACCGGCACTTCAGCTTGAGCTGCTTGGGCGAGCGCGATTCCCCGCTCCGCGAAGGCAAGCGGTTGACGGTACATGGCACTTCCTTCGAAGAATGGGCCCAGGAAGTACAGGGCCTCTGCCGCGTGATCGAGGTCGCCGAGGCTCGAAAATGCGGCCTCAAGGGCTGCCAGCACATTGGGCAGTTCCCGCTTCATGACGCGATAGGCCTCACGCTCCGTGGCTTGCCCAGCAAGCGGCGTCTTTGAGAGCCGGAAGAACACGTCCATGTGCCGGTTACGGACCTCTTCCCCTTCCCCTGAAGACGCCAACCGCTCGTTGCTGTACTGGCGGATCGACTCCAAAAGCCGATAGCGAGGCGTGCTCTCCGAATCATCAAACACGACCAGGCTCTTCTCTACAAGCCCGCTCATCAGATCCAAGACCTCAAACCGGTCGATCTCACCGAATGCGACCACGTCCTCTGCGGTAGCCAACGAGCACCCGTCAGCAAATGCGGAAAGCCTTCGAAAGAGAATCTGTTCCTTCGGGGCCAATAGGCTGTGGCTCCAATCGATCATCGCCCTGAGGGTCTGGTGCCGCTGAGGAGCCAAGCGAGAGCCACCCACCAACAACCGCGACATGTCGCTCATCCGAGCCAGCAGATCCTCAAGTGACATGGAGCTTAGGCGCGCCGCTGCGAGCTCAATGGCAAGCGGAATGCCGTCGAGTCGAAGACAAACCTCGGCTAATGCGGGAGCATTTGCGTTGGTGACCATGAAACCGGGCCGAGCAGAGATGGCCCGATCCACAAACAACTGAACAGCTTCGTAGTGAGAAACGGACTCCGCGTTGTGCTCGCTCTGCTCGGGCAAGGTCAGCGAGCGGATGCGAAGCCTACGCTCACCGTAGATCCCCAAAGCCTCGCGGCTCGTTGCGAGGATCTGAACACCCGGACATTCGCGCACGACTCTATCCGCCAGACTGGCCGCCCCATTCAAGACTTGTTCGCAGTTGTCCAGGATCAAGAGTGCGCGCTTGTCCTTAAGCTGAAACACTGTGGCGTCCGAGGCATCTCGGGTTGCGGCCTCGCGCAGCCCTAAAGTAGTGGCCGCAACCCTGGGAACACCATCGTCATCCGTAGTGGATGCAAGTTCGATCGTCCAAACGCCGTCCGGGAACTTATCCAGTAGATCGGCGGCAGTCTGGTAGGCGAGGCGTGTTTTGCCACATCCTCCTGATCCGAGAAGGGTCACGAGTCGAGCGTTCTGGAGTAGGTCCTGCAGTTCCTCGATCTCGTCCTGACGGCCCACAAAGGGGGTGAGTTGCACCGGCAGGTTGGTCCGATAGCTCTCCAGTGACCTAAGAGGTGGGAACTCTCGAGGCAGGTCGGCGTGGCAGACCTGATAGAGTTGCTCCGACCGGGCTAAGTCTTTGAGCCGGTGATCCCCCAAGGAGAGCACCTCGACACCATCGGGAAGGGTGTCGCGGCAGAGGCCGTACGCAACTTCGGAAAGGACGATTTGACCGCCGTGAATCGTCGAGAGGATTCTCGCCGTCCTGTTGAGCGTCGACCCAAAGTAATCGCCGTCCCGAATCTGAGCGGCTCCTGCATGAAGCGCGAACCGAACCCGAATCGGCAGGGCATCGGGCCAAGGCTCGGAGTTCACGGCCCGAGCCGCGGTTACACATGCTTCGAGTGCGTCGGCGACCGTTGGAAATGCCACGCAGAAGGCGTCACCTGCGGTCTTGAAGATGTCTCCACCTTGAAGTGCTCGCGACAGAAGTTGGTCATGTTGCCAGATCGCGGCAGATGCGGCTTCGGGATGGGACTCCCACATCCGCGTGCTCCCCTCGATGTCCGTAAACACGAAAGCCAGTGTGCCCTTTGCCCCCGATTGATCCACAACTTCCCTCCGACGCCCGCTACAAGCCGGTACACCCAGCCAGCACTCCGTACTTATGATAAGTTGTTGCCAGCTTAGCTGGTTGTCGCTGTTCCAGGCAAGATCCTAACCAAGCGAAGTGCCTCCTATGGCCAAAGCGATAAGAGGGCCTATGGCGCAACCGTCCGATCCCGTGGGTCCGTTATACTGATCGGAACCATGGGCATCTTCGACAAGATTCGCGGCGAGTTCATCGACATCATCGAATGGCTCGATGACACTCAGGACACGGTCGTCTATCGCTTCGAGCGGCACAACAACGAGATCAAGTACGGGGCGCAGCTCACCGTGCGCGAGTCGCAGGCTGCGGTGTTCGTCAATGAGGGCCAGATCGCCGACGTGTTCGGTCCGGGCCGGTACGAACTCGAAACCCAAAACCTGCCGATCCTCTCCACCCTCAAGGGCTGGAAGTACGGCTTCAACAGCCCGTTCAAGGCCGAGGTGTACTTCGTCAACACCAAGCGGTTCACGGACATGAAGTGGGGCACGATGAACCCGGTCATGATGCGCGACCCCGACTTCGGCATCGTTCGCGTACGCGCCTTTGGCAGCTACGCCATGCGGGTCAACAACCCCGGCTTGTTCCTGAAAGAGATCGCGGGCACCGACTGGCAGTTCACGACCGACGAAGTCTCGAACCACATGCGAAACCTCATCGTCTCGCGGTTCAGCGAGGCGGTGGCGAAGGCGCAGATTCCGATCATCGACCTGGCCGCGCAATACAGCGAGCTGGGCGAGCGCATCCGCGCGGAGATCGCCCCTTCATTGGGTGAAGTCGGCATCGAGATTCTGAACTTCCTGATCGAGAACGTCTCGGTTCCGCCGGAAGTGGAAGCCGCCATCGACAAGCGGTCGAGCATGGGCGCGGTGGGCAATCTGGGGGCCTACACGCAGTTTCAGGCCGCAACCGCTATGGAGAAAGCCGCCGAGAATCCAGGCGGACTCGGTGCTGCAGGAATTGGCATGGGCATGGGTGCAGTCATGGGCCAGATGATGGCGGGTGCGAATCAGCAGCAGGCTCAAGCCGCCGGGCCGCCGCCTGTTCCCGGTGGGGCGCCCTCGTTCCATGTTGCGGTCGATGGCCAGCAAACGGGACCGTACACGCTGGATGCGCTCAAGGGCATGCTCGGGTCGACGTTCTCCGCCGAGAGTCTGGTGTGGACGACGGGCATGGCGAACTGGACGCGCGCTGGTGACGTCGATGCGCTGAAGCCAATCTTTGCCTCCGTGCCACCGCCCATCCCGCCTCAGTAAATGGCGGACATCCAGCGATACCCATGCGAGCAGTGCGGGGCGCAGCTTTCGTTTGCGCCCGGCACGACGGTGCTCAAGTGCCCCTATTGTCACCACGAGACACCGATCGCGCCGCCGAATCAGAGCGTCGATGAACTGCCGCTCATGGCGTTCGTGGACAAGGCGGTGCTGGATACGGCCCTCGAAGAATCAAAGGTCCTTCACTGCAACAACTGCGCGGCCGAGTTCTCGATGCCGGCGAATCAGGAGACTCAGGAGTGTCCCTTCTGCGGGGCAAACGTCGTGGTCGCAACGACGCCGGAGCACCGGATCGTGCCCAATGCCGTGCTTCCCTTCGCGGTGCCGGACAAGGATGCCCGCGCCCACACCCAGAAGTGGCTGAGCAGCCGGTTTTGGGCGCCGAACGACCTGAAGAAGCTGGCCCTGAAGGAGGGCAAGCTCAAGGGGATGTACATCCCGTACTGGACATACGACACCCAGACGGAAACGGATTACACCGGCCAACGCGGCGAGCACTACTATGTCACGGTCACCTCACGAGACAGCAATGGCAATACCGTCTCGCGGCAAGAGCGCCGCACGCGCTGGTATCCGGCGGCGGGCCATGTCAGTGTGTTCTTCGATGACGTGCTGGTACTCGGCTCAGACGCCATTCCTCAGAAGTACGCGCAACGACTGAAGCAGTGGAATCTGTCGGCGGTTTGTGCGTACGAGCCGCGGTTCTTAGTGGGATTCCAGACGATGCGGTACGACGTCGATCTCGCACGCGGATTTGAGTTGGCGAAGGCCATGATGCAACCGGAGATCGATCAGACGATCCGGGCGGACATCGGCGGCGACGAGCAGATGATCCACAGCAAGCAAACAGACTATCTGCATCCCCACTTCAAGCTGCTGCTGTTGCCGATCTGGGTGGGCGGTTATCGCTACCGCGGCAAGTCGTTCCGGTTCTTGGTGAACGGGCAGACCGGCGAGATCCAGGGCGAAGCACCCATCAGCGTTTGGAAGGTGCTGTTGGCGGTTCTGCTTGGCCTCATGGTTGCGGGTGTGATCATCTACCTGATGTCGCAGCAGTAGGTCCAGGCCCAACTCCTAGGCGGAGGGCTCCGTCCCATCTCCGGGACTCGAAACCTCCGCCTACAGCCCGGGGTTAAGACCTACGCGACGACCGGATCCGGGTCAAACCAATGCATCGCTGGGTCTCCGTGGAGGCATTGCACGATGTTCAACTGGCCATCGTGATACAGGATGTGGTTCGCGGCGATGTTGGCCATGACGAAGAGACTCATTTCCTCGCCCCACGGCGCAGTTGTGATCGTCTCCAGCCGGTCTCCCGCGGCGAGAATGGCATCCGCCATCGCATTCGCACTTGCCAAGACCGCATCCACGCCCTTCTCTCGAGTATCGAGCGAGGCCGTGTAGGCGGCGCGTTGCTCGTCGGTTGGCATCTGCGGGGCATTGCCCTGCAAGATCCCTGCGACCATCATGTTGTAGCCGGCCACTTCGGCCGTCACTTCTTGCATCGAGCGGGCCTTCTCCCCGCATGGCTTCTGGTAAGCCTCATCCGAAAGGGCGCGAAGATCCTTCGCATACATCGAAGCACAGCGCCGCGTCCACGCGGCGAGTTCAGCAGCTGCATCTATTGCCATTCGACTAGCTTACTCGGCTAAACTGCGCCACTATGGACCTGAACAAGGCGGTTGAGACGCAGCTTAACAACATCCAAACAAAGACGGGAAAGTCGCTCGATGATCTGGTCGCATGGGTGAAGTCCACGGGGCTGAGCAAGCACGGCGAGATTCGCGATCGATTGAAGACGGACTTGGGGTTGGGGCATGGAGATGCCAACACGCTCACCCATTACGCGCTTCAATCCGACGGTGCCAGCCAAGCCGCCAACAAGTCGTCGGACGCGGTTCTCGACGAAATCTACGCCGGTCCGAAGGCGGCGCTACGGCCGATTCACGAGGCGCTCATGGCGCGGATCGAGACGTTTGGGGAGTTCGAGATCGCGCCCAAGAAAGGCTACGTCAGTCTCCGGCGTAAGAAGCAGTTTGCCATGCTCGGTCCTGCCACGAACACTCGTTTTGAGCTCGGCCTGAACATGAAGGATGTCGAAGGTACCGAGCGTTTGTTGGCCCAACCACCAGGCGGGATGTGCCAATTCAAGGTGAAGTTCACGGACGCGTCGGAGGTGGACGACGAGGTGTTTGGCTGGATTAGACGGGCCTTTGACGCAGCCGGCTAAACCGATCATCAACGAACTCTTAAAGTCGGCCGCTGGGGCTGTTCTGGGCTCGAAACCAAGGTAACGTCAGATCGCGGTCTTGCCCGCGAGTACTTGATTGACGAGCACCAAGGCCGCCCGGGATTTCCCGGAGACGAGGTTGACCGAATGGCAAGACGCAGACTGCAATCAAGCTTTTGTCCTTTGGTCGTCAGCGTCGAATCACGATCGTCCGTCTTCGCGGCGGTTGAAGGTTTTTCGTCGCGATTGGTTCGGTCGATCCAGACTGAGGTGTCTGATGATTCGCATCCGAGAGGCTCTTCTGGCATCGAGCCTGTTTGCAGGGATTGCCAGCATGGCGACGGTCGCCCTGATCGTCCCCAATGAAATACAACAGCCAGGTACGCAACCCGGTCAGGTCGCGAATCTGGAGTCGCCCGACAAGTGCGACAACTGTCACGGCGGATACAACTCCGCCGTCGAACCGGCCTATAACTGGCGCGGAAGCATGATGGCCAATGCCGGGCGGGATCCCATCTTCTGGGCGACGATGGCAATCGCCGAGCAAGATGTTGACGGAGTCGGCGACCTGTGTATTCGTTGCCACTCCGTAAGCGGGTGGATGGCCGGGATGTCTACCCCGACCGACGGCTCCGCGCTGAGGGCTTCCGACGCCGACGGCGTCGACTGTGACTCTTGTCACAAGATGACCAACCCGAACAACCAAGAGCACCGAGGCGTGATGACCGAGCCGTTCATCGCGAACGACGGCCAATCGCCGGCCAACGGGTTCTATGGATCGGGCATGCTCTCCATCTGGGCAGGCAGCGAGAAACTCGGGCCATACGCCACCGCCGACGCACGACACAAGTTCCTCGGTTCCAGCTTTCACCGGCAAGCCGAGTTCTGTGGTTCGTGCCACGACGTATCCAATGCCGCGGTCGGCGATCTCGCGCACAACAACGGACGCCAGCCCACATCCGACCCGGTTGTCAGCAGCGGCGTGCCAGGAGCTCCGCTGACCACCAAGGCGGCATTCAACAACCTCCCGTTCATGTACGGGGTGGTCGAGCGAACGTTCAGCGAGTACAAGGCAGGTTCGCTGTCGCAGACGCTCGTATCCAACTACAGCAGCCTTCCGGCCGACCTCAAGGATGGTGCGATCAAAATGGCGTACGACGCCGCGATGGGCGCTGGAAAGGGGGGTAACTATGAGGACGGAACCCCACGCTACTTCAGTTGCCAAAGCTGCCACGTCCGCCCAACCACGGGGCAAGGATGCAACAAGGTTGGTGCGCCGTTGCGGAAGGATCTCCCGCTCCATGACATGACCGGCGGCAACGCTTGGGCAGCCGACGCGATCCTCTTCCAAAACCAAGCCGGAACCCTTCGCCTTGGCGGAGGACTGACCCAAACGCAGATCGCGGCCCTTCAAGCGGGCAAGATCCGCGCTGAACAGCAACTCAGGATGGCGGCAGGTCTCACCGTTGCCGGCAATACGGTGAAGGTGATCAATCGAACGGGCCACAAGCTGATCTCGGGCTACCCCGAGGGTCGGAGAATGTGGCTGAACATCAAGTGGTACGACGGCAACGATACGCTCATCCGAGAGGATGGTAAGTACGGTCTGGTCTTGGTGAACCTTGACGGCGTGCCGAAGCTAGTCGAGACGCTGGTCAACCTGTATGACTCGAACGCCAGAGTGTACGAGGCGCACTACGGGATGACCCAGGAGTGGGCCGCCCAACTCATGAGTCTTGGATACTCGGGCAGCTTGCCGCTGCGGTTCAACCGAACGAGCGGTCAAGTCGATCTGACGCTTGCCGACCTGGCTGGCGCTGATCCCAGTTCGGTGGAAGAAACCTTCCACTTTGTGCTGAACAATACGGTGATCAAAGACAACCGCATCCCGCCCTACGGCATGACCTACGAAGCCGCCCGAAAGCGAAATGCGCTTCCCGTACCGGCGACCCAATATGGCGCACCGTCGGGCAACGCGCCTTATCAGTACTGGGACACGCTGACGCTGAATCCGCCGACGGGGGCGGTCTACGCTCGCGTGAACCTGATGTACCAGAGCACAAGCTGGGAGTACATCCAGTTCCTGTATCTTGCCAACACAAAGCAGATTCCGTTCCTCGCCAATGAGGGGAAGAACCTGCTCGACGCGTGGTTCGGAACGGCGATGGCGAAGCCGGTCCAAATGGCCACGACGACATGGGGGACGCCACCAACTCCGCCCGTGCCCACCCCGGGCACCCCGCAGAACCTTGTGGCCGCTCCGCTGAGGAAGGCGATTGCGCTGAGTTGGACGCTTGGCACTCCGGCTCCGCTCAGCGGACACCGCGTGTACTACGAGCAGTCCGGCAAGTACGTATTCCGGGCAAGCGTGAACGCGACAACGACCACTTACAAGGACTCGGGTCTGACACGCGGCACGACCTACAGCTACGTGGTCACCGCTTGGAATGATGCCAACGGGAATGGCGTCTTTGACCCTGGCACCGACAAGGAGAGCGCGCCGAGCAACATCGCTCGCGCGACCGCCCAATGACGGGCACTGGCGGTCCTAAAGCAATTCTTTGGGACCGCCAAACCCGGTAATTCCACTATGAACGTTGGCCCCAACTGGGGCCGTCTCAGCTCCATCAACCCATCATGCGCTTGGGAGAGGGGTGCTGTTGGGGGGGTTGTCAGGAGTGTCTTAGTCATGCGTATCACGTTTTCCCTTGCCCTCATCGCGAGTGCGTGCGTGTGGTCATCCGCGCAGGGCGTCGCGAACGCGGCCCCAAAGTTCATCGCTGAACCCGGAGTCCAAGAGTTTTCCGGCCGTTTGATCGCCCGCCCCGTCCCCATGGACCAGTTGCTTCAGCGAGGCCTGAATGCCTATCAGGCCCAGCGCGCACGACAAGAGGCCGCGATGCTCGCCGAGCGCACGACGCTCCGGTACATCCCCGAGACCGATGAGTACATCCTCCAAGTCCCCGAAGGCGCAACCGAGCAGTCGACTGCGGATTGGTTGATGCGCACGGGCTCCTTCCAGTACGTCGAGCCAGACTGGACGGTGTATCCGGTGGCGGTGCCGGACGATCCTCAATATAGCCAGCAATGGCATCTGCCCAAGATCGAGGCCCCGACTGCGTGGAACCACAACGTTGGCGAAGGCAACATTATCGTCGCCATCACCGACACCGGAGTCCGCCTTGATCACCAAGATCTGGCCGCCCGGCTCGTCCCGGGTGCCAACTCAGCCACTGGCACGGCCATTCCGCAAGCATCGGGCGGACAGGTTAACGACATTAATGGCCATGGGACGCACTGCGCGGGCATTGCCGGGGCCATCGGCAACAACGGTGTCGGAGTATCAGGAGTAGCTTGGAACGTCAGGATCATGCCGATCCGCGTGACCAACTCGAGCGGAGGCAGCTCCAGCATCTCTGCGCTCACCGCTGGTGCCCGATGGGCCGCCGACAATGGCGCCCGTGTCGTCAGCACCAGCTATAGCGGTTACAGCAACTCGGCTGTGCAGACGACGGGCAACTACATCAAGTACTCCCGCAACGGCATCTACCTTTGGGCCGCCGGCAATAGCAACGTGAACATCACCACCGACCACATCGATGTCACGGTCGTCGGTTCGACCAACCAGTCCGATGGCAAGTCGAGCTTCTCCAACTACGGGCCGGGCACCGACGTCTATGCCCCCGGTAGTGATATTCGCTCAACTTACAACTCGTCCGCGACGAGCTACGCAACGCTAAGCGGCACCAGCATGGCTTGTCCCGGAGCGGCTGGCCTTTCCGCGCTCATCATGGGCACAAACCCGTCGTTGACCGGTGCTCAAGTCGAGACCATCCTGTACGAGACGTGCAACGATCTCGGCACGCCCGGAAACGACACCTACTGGGGTTGGGGCCGGATCAACGCACGGGCTGCAGTACAGCGATCTTACGGTACGGTTCCCTTCTTGCCGGACTCCTACTCGATCGTGGCGGGGTCTCCGATCTCGGGCAACCTGTCGTCTCTCGGCGGAAGCGATGACAACCGTGTGGTCTTCAGCGAGCCGATCGTAGGGAGTGGTCGTTTCGCTCCGATCACGTTGCAGGCCAACCTGACCAGTACCAACAATCAGGTTGGGAGCATCACCCTGGCGGTCGAAGCTTCGGCAAGCCGCAATGGGATCAACCAGCGCCTTCAGATGTTCGACTTCAACGCGAACGACTGGGTGACCGTCGATCTCCGAGCCGCTTCGCTAACCGACACCACAACGACGGTCCAACCGTCTGTCCCCAGCCGGTTCCGCCAAGCTGGAACAGGCTTGGTGCAGGTACGGGTGACCTACGAAGCCGACCCGACGTTCAACGCATTCAAGTCGGCGCAGGGTCGAGTTGATCGCATCTCGGTTCTCACCGGCCCTTAAGCGGCGAGGGGAGAGGCCTTACGGGGTGTCGCCGGTTATTCCGGCGGCACCCCAACTGCTTTCTCGGGGTGGTCGAATTGAATCGCGCCATCTCGATAGTCCACCTGAAGGGTCTGTCCATCGCGCACATCTCCGCGGAGTAATGCCTGGGCCAGCGGATTGAGCACTTCCTTCTGCACCGCTCGCTTCAGCGGACGGGCGCCGTACACCGGATCGAAGCCCGCCGATGCCAGATGGCTGGCTGCCGCATCGGTCAGCGTCAGCTCGATTCGCCGTTCCGCCAATCGCTTGGCAAGTTGAGCGACCTGAATGCGTACGATCTCTTTGATCTCGGCCACCCCCAAGGAGCGGAACACGATGATGTCATCCAAGCGGTTGATGAACTCCGGCCGGAAGAACGCACGGACCGTATCCAGCACGCGCTGCTTCGTCTCCTCAAAACTCGACGGGCCGTCGTCGCTCAGCGGATCGCTGTAGAACTGCGATCCCAAGTTGCTCGTAAGGATCACGACCGCGTTCTTGAAATCCACAGTTCTTCCTTGCCCATCGGTCAGGCGGCCGTCGTCGAGCAGTTGCAGCAGCACGTTGAACACCTCGGGGTGGGCTTTCTCGACTTCATCCAGCAAGATGACGCTGTAGGGTCGCCGCCGCACGTGCTCGGTCAACTGTCCGCCCTCTTCGTAGCCGACATAGCCGGGGGGAGCCCCGATGAGCCTCGCCACCGAGTGGCGCTCCTGATACTCGCTCATGTCGATGCGAACCAGAGATCGCTCGTCGTCGAAGAGGAACTCGGCGAGCGCCTTGCCGGTCTCCGTTTTGCCGACCCCGGTTGGACCCAAAAACAGGAACGAGCCGATAGGGCGGTTCGGATCGGCGATTCCCGACCGTGAGCGGCGCACGGCGTCGGCAAGCAAGCCGAGGGCCTCGTCTTGGCCGATAACCCGCTGGCGGAGGTAGCTCTCCATCTCCAGCAGCTTCTGCAGTTCGCCCTGCATCAGCTTGCTGACCGGCACGCCCGTCCATTTGCTGACCACTTCTGCGATGTCTTCGGCGTCCACTTCTTCTTTGAGCATGGGCTGCCCGCCGCCTTCCGAAGGCTGGGCCAGTTCGGCCAAGTGCCGCTCGAGTTCGGGAATCTGCCCGTGCTGCAGTTCGGCAGCGCGTTGCCATTCGTAGTCGCGCTGCGCCTGGGCCAGCTCGTTCCGGGCTTCCTCCAGTTGGGTCTTGATCGCGCGCAGTTCCTCGATCGTCTCCTTCTCGTGCTGCCAGGTCGCGCGCAGTGCACTCGCCTGTTCGTTGAGCTCGGCCAAGCGTCGCTCCGTGGCGGACAGCCGCTCCTTAGACGCGGCGTCGTCTTCCTTGATCAGCGCCTGGCGGTCGATTTCGAGCTGCGCAATCTGGCGCTGGACGTCGTCGATTTCCTGGGGAACGCTGTCGATCTCGATCTTGAGGCGGCTGGCCGCCTCATCGACAAGGTCGATCGCCTTATCAGGCAAGAACCTCTCGGTGATGTAACGATGCGACAGCGTGGCCGCGGCGACGAGTGCGGAGTCGGTGATGCGCACGCCGTGGTGAATCTCGTACCGCTCCTTCAGGCCGCGCAGAATGCTGATCGTTTCGTCTACCGTCGGCTCATCCACGAGCACGGTCTGGAAGCGGCGCTCGAGCGCCTTGTCCTTCTCCACGTACTGGCGATACTCGTTCAGCGTGGTCGCGCCCACGCAGCGCAGTTCTCCGCGGGCGAGCATCGGCTTGAGCATGTTGGCCGCGTCCATACTGCCTTCGGCCTTTCCAGCCCCCACGAGGGTGTGTAGCTCGTCGATGAAGAGGATCACCCGCCCTTCGGCATTCTTGATCTCTTCCAGCACGGACTTAAGCCGATCCTCGAACTCACCCCGGAACTTGCTGCCCGCGACGAGTGCGCCCAAATCGAGCGTGATGACGCTCTTGTCTCGAAGACCTTCGGGAATGTCGCCTTGAACGATGCGCTGCGCTAGGCCCTCGACGACCGCCGTCTTACCCACACCGGGCTCGCCGATGAGCACGGGGTTATTCTTCGTTCGGCGGCTGAGTACCTGGATGACCCGGCGAATCTCGTCGTCGCGGCCGATCACGGGGTCAAGTTTGCCGCTGCGTGCCCGGGCGGTGAGGTCGATGCCGTACTTCTCCAACGCCTGGTACTTGTCCTCGGCCGAGGCGTCGGTCACCCGTCGGCCGCCGCGGATGTCTTCGATGGCCGCCATCAGGTCGGCGCGCTTGATGCCTGCCGAGCGCAGTTCCTTGCCCGAGAAGCCCGCCTCATCGGCGATCGCAATGAGGAAATGCTCGGTGGAAACGTAGTCATCCCCGAGCTTCTCCGCCTCGCGGAACGACTCGTTCATGACCTTCTGCAGGCGAGAGCCGAGGTTTGCTCCGTAGCCGGAGGCGTTCTGCACCTTCGGTTGGCGGTTCAGGTCGGCTTCGAGAGCCTGCCGGATCGACCGGTGGTCGACAGAGAGTTTCTCCAGGAGGGGCTGGATCACGCCTTCGTCTTGCTTGAGCAGGGCCAGCAACAGATGTTCCACGTCGATCGAGGGGTGTTGGAGTTCGGTCGCAAGCTGCTGCGCAGTCTGGAAGGCGTCTTGGGCTTTAAGGGTGAGCTTGTCAAATCTCATAATTGCACTTGAGTGTTATAGACTCATATGAAATGATCTGATCAATATAACGTCAGAAAGGGCCAAATGGTTGCATGTTAACGATCACCCCGCGGCCCACGCAGAAATACCGGGTTTTCCCCAAAGACTTGGCAGATTTGCGCGAGTGTTGTATAGTTGTTTTACAGGGATCAGCGGCGTGTCGCGTTGCTGGCCTCGGAGGGACATCAAACTAATGAAAACACTTGCAATTCTGGCGATGGCAACCATCTCGGCGGGCGCCTTCGCACAGCTCTGGGATCAGAGCGATGTAGTCAACGTTCCGGGCGGTCACGCGAATGGTGGCGATCTGAGTCAGCTTGAAACGGGCGAAACCATTTTCGGATACGGTGCTCAGACCCCGAGCAACAACGTCATGGCCGATGACTTCACAGTCACGGGTCCGGGCTGGAATGTCACGGGCCTGACCTTCTGGGCTTACCAGACGGGCGCGACGACTCCGACGATCAACAGCGTCAGCTGGGCGATTGGCAATACGGCCAGCACCGCGCTTACGGCGACCGCAGTCACCGCCACGTTCGAGAACATTTATCGTGTCGTTTCGGGGAACAACACGGATACGGCCCGACGCCTTCAGCGCGTCTCGGTCACCGGCCTCAATATCAACTTGGCGCCGGGCACGTACTTCGTCTCCTTCAACTTCGCCGGTACGGGCGCGAGTGGCCCTTGGGCTCCGCCGTTGCCCACGAGCAACGCGGTGTTCGGTCAGAATGCTCTGCAGTCGATCGCCAATGGTGCGTTCGCGCCTGTGGCACAGGGCCCTGTGGGTGCTGACCTCGCCTTCCAGGTCCACGGCACCGCCGTTCCCGAGCCGGCCACCATGGCTGCTCTCGGTCTCGGCGTTGCGGCGCTCATCCGCCGCCGCCGCAGCAAGTAAGCTTCAGCATCCTCCAAGAAGCTACAACGAAATGGCCCGCTCATCGAGCGGGCCATTCTTTTTTTGCGATTCTTCCTTGTAGGGGAGTCAGTTCAGTTGCAGAGAGTCAACGGAGTCACCCCATCCCTGTTCGCCACCGCTCACAGGCCTTCCCCTGCAAGGGGAAGGTGGGGCTCATCCTCACCTCGCAGGGGAGGACCTTCGCGCTCAGGCGCGAAGAGGTGGGGTAAGACCCGGTGAACCACCGCAATCCCTGCTCGCTCACGCTCACAGGCCTTCCCCGGCAAGGGGAAGGGGGATGAGGTCAGTTCGGATTCGGGGTGATCGTGAAGCCCTGCGCGGCGAGTTCTTGGCCGATGTGGCGCAGCTTCTTCATCGCGCGAAGCTCGATCTGGCGCACCCGCTCGCGGGTGACGTTCAGTTCGGCACCAACTTCTTCGAGCGTCCGTGAGCGACCGTCGTCCAAACCGAAGCGCAGGCGCACCACGTCGCGTTCG
>JANJUB010000200.1 GCA_024710805.1 Fimbriimonadaceae bacterium
AGAGGATGCCAAATCCGCTACCGCGAGTCTTCAGTCCGCAAGCGATGGCTCTGGTACGAAAGCGAAACCTGGGAACTGCTCGACAGCGAGGGGAACATCGTGCGGGCCTTCGAAGATCAGCCCGAAGGGTACGTCTGGATCGACGTCGATCATCGAGAGCGGGTGCTTCTGGCCGTAAGTGGACGAATCTACGTCTGGGAGGGCTTTCCCTCTGGCGAACCAAGCTTGATCGCGGACTTGAACTCCAATTCCTTCGCCGAGTTACCGCCGCCCGAGTGGGCTCTTCACTGGCCCTAGGTTGGTCATAATCCTGCGCATGACAGCCGCTTTGGCAACCCATGCCACGATCATCCTCGTCCGCTTCGACGAGCCCACAGGCGTCGGCCCTATCGATGCATCCAGTATCCCCGGGGTCCGCTTTCTCGACGTCGGCGCTGACGTGCGGGCGGCCAGCATCGACCCTCGTTCGACGCTTGCATACACCCTTGTCATTTACGGTCTACATGACTCGGAAGCTTCCGCCCGGGAGCTCATCGAGCGTCGACATGACGTGGCTCCTTGGCTGAGCGAGGCGAAAGAAACCTGCTCACTGGCTTTGCGCCCATTTCGCCACTTTGGCGAGGCGAACTTCCTTGGCCCTGCCGGGCCGGTCCTTGCTGTTGAGAATGCCGAACATGACAGACAATCGCCGCTTGTCATCGTCACATCGGCTGGGTGGGATAGCGCGGAAGGCGAGGCGCTTGAGCGCATTATTCGCTTTAGTGAACACGTGAGCGCGGTCCGCATCAGCATGGGCGGAGCCGCGGGCCTACTCGCTCAGCACTCGTTCGGCTTCGCGGGCGGTCTTGCTACCGACGGCATTACGGTGACGTTCTGGCGCGACGTGGCTTCAGCGATGGCCTTCGCGTACGGTCCGGGGCTCCATCGCTCGCAGGTCAAGGTCCAGCGCGAGGAGTTGTACGGCGATCGCACCTCATTCACCCGGTTCGCCGTATTGCACAGCGAGGGCACGTGGAACGGGGCCCCGTTTGGCGGGTGGCACTGAGGTCAGGACGCACGTCCCGGCGCGATGAACACGAGGGGTTGCCCCGTCAAGTTTTTGATAGGGGCAACCCTTAGTCAGCTGCGAACCCTAGCGGCTGGTTACGACAACTTTTCGGACGTTGAGTTCCGCACCCTGTCCCCAGAGCCGGCTGCCCGGCAGGCTCAGTTCATCGAGGAACGTCTGCGGTGTCGGTTGACCCGTCAGCGTGTTGAAGTAGAAGTCCGGTGCGGTCGAAAGCCGAACCAGCGCTTGCTGAGTCGGGCTTGCCGAATCGAGGAGCGTAAACGTGCCAAATCCAATGTTCCGCTGCCGAGAGACGACGTCCTCCTCGACTCCGCCATGGTCGATGACGAGATGCTCGTTCGAGGCCAGCCGGTATCCCGGACGAGTCACGCGGAAGACCTCCTTCCCTCCCACATACCAGCGAATCAGATTGCGGCTCTTGTCGTAACCGATCGTCAGCTTGTGCTGCTGGTGCGGCAAGCGCTCGGCGACCGGGATGGCGTAGGTGAACGCCGCATAGTTGTTCGTTGCCGTTCGGTTGAATGGCAGCCGCTCGTAGAGGGCGTAAATCCGCTTGTTCGTCAAGAAGAAGTCGGCCACGAGGAAGTTCTCGAAGTCGATGGTCGGGACCGCCGGATTGGCGAGCCGGATGTCATCGTCCGGATCCGCTACCGCGCTGCCGAAAGGATGAAACTCGTTGCCGTATGAACGTCCAGACACCCAAGCGTCGAACTGCAGCTCCTGACCTGGGATGCAGTCGAATCCAGGATATCCGCTCGTCGCCGTGTTGTTTGCGTAAACCAGCCACTTCACATGGTCGATCCCCCCGGGTAGCGAGAAGGGGTTGTCCGGCGAGCCTTCTTGCCCCAACGTCGAGGTGAAAGCCGGTAGCCCCGTGATCGGATTCACTCCGGGCGATACGACGCGGAGTCCTTGGTTCGAGGTTGTTTCCAACCCGTCATTGCCGACAAACGGTCCTGCGGCAAAGTAAAACCACTTCGCGCCGGGCGCATTGACGGAGAATCCGTCCTTGAAGTCATCCCAGACGAGGGTGTAGCCCCCGGCTGAAGCGGCAATGGCGCTCAACGAAGCGGCCATGCCGATACAAGCAAGTCTTTTCAACCTACGAAAACTACTTGCGATCATCATTCTAGTCCTCCCTTAGGCACGACGGTCTGACGCATTCTTCGGATGTCGTACCTAGAATCGGAACGTTACCTGAAGGTATTGCTGGGTTAACTAGTAAATGTGCCAGTTTGCAGGCACGATCGGTTTTGGAGTTCTTCCGGGCGGGGCAGAGCCAGCGAAAAGTGCTTATCTTAGCCTAACTTTCCTTGTCTGGGAGCCGGTCGCAACCCTACACTGAGAGCCATGTCCGCACGTCATCTCACGGCCCCCAGTGTTGCCTGGCTGCTCATCGCGCTCGCGTTGGGTTTGAGTAACGTCTGCTGCACCGTTAGCGTGGCGGCTGGCGAATCGCCCCACCGGGTGGAATCCTCAGCCGGGTCCTTTGCCAAGTTCGAAGGCGGGAATCGAGGCAGCGACGTGCGCCGATCCCACGAGCAGCGACAGTACGCTCATTCTGTGCGAACGTGACCAACATCGAATCCGAGCCTTAAGGGGAGAGAACTCGTTTCGGCTTGGTCTGCGGACGCCGAGCTGCTGTCGCTTCTCGTGGAGAAGCGGCTCGATGGCCAGCCCACATGCAACCCCGGACAACGCAGGGTTACCTTGGGCTGAGAGGTGATCCGTTCGGGAGGTTGGGCTTGTCGTCGACGTGGACGGCCAGATCTTGGTGAACGAAGTCTCCGGCGTCCCCGATCTTGTCCAGCCACGTCTTGCAGGCCTCGACGCCCCCAGCATCACCCATGGCCTGGTAATCCGTTCGGCTTTGAGCGAGCATCATCAGCGCGACATTGGCGCGCCCCGCCAAGAACTCCACGGTGCCGAGCTCATAACGGGTCTTAGCGATCCAACGCGGATGGCCTTCAGACTGCCAGAAGTCGAGGCACCGCGTCAAGAGACGCTTCGCCTCCGCAAGCCGCCCTTCGTCTCTGAGAACGAGCGCCATCCGCGACTGAATATCGGCCCGCATCCCATGCGAGTCCGTGCCCGCGATGACGTCCAGGCCCTCTTCCAACCAATGCATCGCGGCCTGAGCATTGCCGAGACCCGCCTCCGCAGACCCCAGTCCTCGTAGGGCCATGGCCTGCCCCCCAACGTCCTCGACCTTCCGGTAGCCGTTCAAACACTCGATGAAGTATCCGCGGGCCGTCTCAAAGTTCCTTAGCTTCAGTTCGGTGTCTCCGATTGCCTCGAGCAGCGGAGGGATAACGGGGGAACTGGTCTCCGTCCGGCGACGAATCACGAGCGAGTCTCGGTAGTAGTCACCCGCTTCTTGATAGCGACCCTCGACGCTGGCTAAATCACCCGCCAGTCGAAGGGCCAAAGCTAACTGCGGTGCCCTTGGATTGTCGCCCAAGAGGGCAAGCACCTGGTCTAAGTGGCTCTTCGCCACGCCGTATCTGCCGTGGTGGTAGGCTTCTTCGGCGGAGCGCAGATGCACGAAGAAGTCTGACTGAAGGAATGGTCCCGTAGTCGCTGGCTTGATTTCAGTAAAGGGAGCAAGAAGGAGCGGGATCACAAGTCCAAAGGCAAGAGCGAATCCTCGATGACGCAAAGGTCGAACCGAGACCTTGGTTTCGCGAGCCGGTGCCTGCCCGATGGGCTCAGTTAGGCTCTCGACGGATTGCACCTCGGGCCGAGTCACTGACTCACAATATCGGTCATCCCACGCTAAACCCAAGCGCTTGAAGGCGATCGTGAGCGTGGGGCGATCGACCCCTTGCTGCTTCAAGATGCGATCCGCAGTGGCCAGACTGACGCCCAAGATGTCCGCACGTGCCTCGCGTGTGAGCTTGCCCCGTGCCGGATCCGATTGCCAGGCAAGCGCCAGCGCAGCCTTGACCAACTCAAGACCTTCAGGCGTGAGCCTTACCGCACGTTTTCGAACCGGTTTGCCGGGTTCCATCACAAGAACATCTGACGTTACGGTAAGGACGACGACAGCCCCCCCTCGGTTCGCTGCAATGCTAAAGTTTCGGTAGCGACCGAACCGCGTCGCCCATAATCTGCGCATGTTAGCCGCGCTCGTTGTCGCCCCCGCTCTCTGGCTCGTCCTCGATACTCCAGCGACGCGCTTCACCGAGAGCTGCCCCGTCGGGAACGGTCGACTCGGCGCGATGATGTTCGGCCAAGTGGC
>JANJUB010000079.1 GCA_024710805.1 Fimbriimonadaceae bacterium
TCTTAACAATATTAACATCCTCTTAACATTCGAACGGTAGCTTTGAATTGTTAAGAGGATGCTCATGAAGATCTCACACTCTTGGATTCTTGCGGGGCTTGGTGCCCTGGTTCTTGCCGGTTGCGGCAGCGGCGGTGGCGGTGCCCAAACCTCCGGCTCGGGCAGTTCGACCCCTGGCGCAGAACTCGCCGGGAAAATCAGCATCGATGGATCGAGCACCGTCTATCCCATTTCCCAAGCGGTGGCCGAAGGCTTCATGGACGCCAACGGGGGAGTCAACATCACGGTCAGCGAAAGCGGCACCGGCGGCGGATTCAAGAAGTTCGTCAACGGCGAACTCGACATTGCGGGTGCCTCGCGTCCCATCGAGCCGGAAGAGGTTGAAGCGGCCAAGGCGAATGGGATCGAGTTCATCGAACTGCCTGTTGCCTTTGATGGTCTCAGCGTCGTCGTGCACCCAAGCAATGACTGGGCCGACAGCCTGACCGTTGAGGAGCTGAAGGCGATCTGGTCGCCGGACAGCAAGATCAACAACTGGAAGGACGTGCGCGCGGGATTCCCGGATGTGCCGATCAAGCTCTTCGGTGCCGGCACCGCGTCGGGCACCTTTGAATACTTCACCGAAGCCATCGTCCAGAAGAAGAAGTCCAGCCGCTCGGACTACCAAGCCAGCGAAAACGACAACACGCTCGTCCAGGGCGTCGCCGGTGACAAAGGCGGACTCGGCTACTTCGGCTACGCCTACTTCGTCGAGAACAAGGACAAGCTCAAGATCGTGAAGATCGACGGCGGCAAGGGCCCGATCGAACCGACCGCTGAAACGATCAACGACGGCACTTACGCTCCGCTCTCGCGGCCTCTCTTCATCTACATCAACCGCAAGTCGATGGATCGGCCCGAAGTCAAGGCGTTCGCCAAGTTCCTTTTGTCCGCCGAGGGACGTCCCTTCATCAAGGAGACCGGCTACATCGAGCTGCCCGAAACGGCCTACACGTTGGCAACTCAGCACGTCGATGAGATGAAGACCGGCACGCGCTTCCAAGGTACCGAGGTCGGACTCAAGATCGAAGACGTCCTCGCCCGCGACGCCAAGTAAGCATCAATGGCCAAGGTCGCCTCTTCGGGAACCCGCAGCATCCTCCGCCACCGCGGAGGATTCTCGGCGTTCGTCGAAGGGGCGATCAAGTTCTTCTGCCTGCTGTGTGCGCTCGTCTCGGTGCTGACGACGTTCGGCATCCTCTTCACCCTGTTCAGCGATTCGCTCGTCTTCTTCTCGCGGGTGTCCATCACCGAGTTCTTCGGAACGACGAAGTGGGCTCCCACCTACGAGCCACCGACGTACGGCGTCATCCCGCTGATCACGGGCACCCTGATGATCGCGATCAGCTCTGGGCTCATCGCGATTCCTCTCGGGTTGCTTATCGGCATCTACCTCAGCGAGTACGCGTCATCTCGGACCCGGGCCATGCTCAAGCCGGGCCTCGAACTCCTCGCCGGCGTTCCGACCGTCGTTTACGGCTTCTTCGGCCTGTTCGTGGTGACTCCTTTTCTCAAGAAATTCATCCCGGGAATCGACACCTACAACGGGCTCTCGGGCGGAATCGTCGTTGGCATCATGATCCTCCCGCTCGTCGCATCTCTCTGCGAAGATGCGATCCGCGCCGTCCCCCGCGGTCTGCGTGAAGCGGCCTATGGGCTTGGTGCTACGAAGACCGAGGTGACCCTGAAGATCGTCGTCCCGGCCGCCCTGTCGGGCATTATGGCGAGCTTTATCCTGGCCCTTTCCCGCGCCATCGGTGAGACCATGGCGGTCACGCTTGCCGCCGGTGCCCAACCCGCACTCACGCTCGACCCACGAGAGAGCATCATGACGATGACTGCCTATATCGTCCAGATCGCCAAGGGTGACATCCCAGCCGGGTCAAACGCCTACTACACCCTCTTCGCCGTCGGGTTGACGCTGTTTGCGATGACCTACCTGATGAATGTGCTCGCCAACAAGCTGGTGAAGCGCTACCGGCAGGTGTACACATGATCTCGCTGGCCGGGCGAAAGCGCAAGGACCGCCTGTTCCAGGTGTTGTGCTTGATCGCCACGGGCATCGGCGTTCTGATGCTGGTCGTCTTGTTGTGGAGCATCTTCTCTCAGGGGGTCCCGCGGATCAACGCGGACTTTCTGACGAAGCCAGCCTCGTACAAGCCCGAGAATGCAGGCATCAAGGTTGCCCTCATCGGTTCAATCTGGGTGATCGTGCTGACCGGGATCATCGCGGTGCCGGTGGGCATCGCCGCCGCCATCTACCTCGAGGAATACACGCGTAAGAAGAACCGGTTCACCGAGTTCATCCAGCTCAACATTTCGAACCTCGCCGGTGTCCCGTCGATCGTTTACGGCTTGCTCGGCTTGGCGGTTTTTGTTCGCACGTTTGGCATGGGGCGAAGCATTCTCGCCGCTTCCTTGACGATGGCCCTACTGATTCTGCCGATGGTCATCATCGTGTCCCAGGAGGCCCTGAGAGCGGTGCCCCGGTCGTTCCGCGAGGGATCGTTGGCGCTCGGCGCGACGGAATGGCAGACGATCCGGCGACAGGTTCTTCCCGCCGCCGGACCCGGCATCTTCACTGGCATCATCCTTTCCCTTTCACGCGCCATCGGCGAAACCGCCCCCCTCATCATCGTGGGCGCCGTCACCTACGCGCGAATGGCGCCGAAGAGCATCAGTGACCCCTTCACGGTGCTTCCGATCCAGATCTACAACTGGTCGTCCGAGGCGAAAGAGGAGTTCAAAGTCGCGGCGGCCGGAGCCATCGTGGTCCTGATGGTAGCCCTGCTCTTCATGAACTCGATCGCGATCTATCTGCGATCACGTTCTCAGAAGCGCGCGGGCTGACGATCAGATTTTCGGCCGTAGCTGCCAGTAGTCGGTCTTCTGCTGGATGCGTGCACCGATCCCGAGGATCGTGCCCTCGTCGTACAAGCGGCCGATGATGCTGAGCCCCCGTTGCGCGCCGCGTGCGGTCAGGCCCTGCGGAACGTAGAGCTGCGGGTGGCCCGTCAAGTTGGTGATGAACAGCAGGTAGCTGCCCCGGTCGCTGGCAATGATCGCGTCGAAGTCGCCGAGCTCTTCCTCGAACTTCTTCATGAGCAAGGTTCGGGCGCGCATCGCCTGTAGGTACTCCACGCCCGGCACAAATCGGTGCGAGCGGAAGATATTCGGCCACAGGCTGTTCTTGATCGTGTTGACTTCGCCGGTGCGGGTCAGGGCCTCGAACGCCGCCGAGGCTTCGACGGAGAGCAGCGTGTCGATGCCGTTGGTGGGCATGGTGAACTTGATCGGAATCGGGTTGGCGCCGAGCGACTTCAGCAGATCGAGATGCGAGCCGACAAGACCGCCCGCGTCGTCCTCGTCGAGGGCGGCGTCATTCTCCAGGTAGCCGATTTTGAGCTTCGACAGGTCGAGATCAGGGCGGAAACGCAGCGGACGGTCGACCGTGGTCGGGTCATGGGCATCGCGCCCGTGAATCGCCGCCAGTACGGCCGCGCAGTCTTGCGCGGTCCGGCAGATCGGGCCGATCTTGTCCATGGTCCAGCTCAGCGCCATCGCGCCATGGCGACTCACGCGCCCGAACGTCGGGCGCAAGCCGGTTACGCGGCAGCGATGAGAGGGCGACATGATGCTGCCCAGGGTCTCCGTGCCGATCGTGAAAGCGACCAACCCGGCCGCCATCGCACTCGACGATCCGGCGGAGGAGCCGCTCGAGCCCTGCTCCAGGTTGAACGGGTTCTTGGTCTTGCCCTTGAACCAATGGTCGTCCATCGCCAAAGCACCGAGGCTCAGCTTGGCGCACAGCACCGCTCCGGCGGCTTCGAGCTTGTTGATGACGGTGGCGGTTTCTTCGAGAATCTGCTTCTCGTACGGCTCCGCGCCGAACGTCGTGGGATAGCCCGGATAGGCAAGCAGGTCCTTCACACCGTAGGGAATCCCGTGCAGCGGGCCGCGAACACGGCCTCGTGCGCGCTCCTCGTCGGCGCGCTTGGCTTGCTTCAGGGCAACGTCGCTGAGCAGGGTGACGACGTTGAGCAACGGCCCACCGTGGCGCTCTAGCCGGGCAAGATAGATCTTAGTCAGCTCGACGCTAGAGATTTCTTTCTTCTTCAGGCGCTCTTGGAGGTCGATGACGGGGAGGAAAGCAATGTCTTCGTCGGTCGAGGTTTTCAGCCCGGCCGCGCGGTATCGCATGTCGTTGCGGGTGCCCGGGGCCGGCTGCTTGCCTTCGGGAACGAACACAAATGCGGGCGCGACGCTGTTCGGCATCTCAAGCTTGCGGATCGCCTCGTAGCCACCGCTTTGCTGCTTCACGCTGGCAAGAATCGCCTTCCGCTCATCTTCGCTGAACTCGAGGCCAAAAATGCGCTCGGCGGTGGCGATGTCGGCGACAGTGAGTTCCGGCTTACTCTGCAGTTCGATCAGCTTGGCCCGACTTTCAGCGGGAAGAACGAGCGCACCGGCCCCGGCGAGGACCGAGGCAAGGAACGACTTTCGCGAGACGAGCGTGGTATCGAAGCCCATATCGCGATTGTAGTTCAGATTTGGGATTTGAGGTCGCGTACGGTGTCTGCGCGGTAGGACGCCCCCGCGCGCCTCGTGCTCACTCAGTCCGGACAAATCCGAGCCAACCCAGACTCTGTCCTAGTCCGAAACCCGTGCAGGTCGGCACGCGTAAACTCCTGAGATGATCATCGCCGAGTCGGATCGCAAGCTTGGAAGCCTCGTCCACCTCGCGGCCATTCCTGCTCCGTTCTGGGGGCCAGCGATCGCGTTGGTCCTCTTCGGCCGGAGGCCATTCGTTCGGTACCAAGCCTACAAGGCGCTCATCGAACAACTGGTTGCCATCGCCGTCACGATCACGATCTTCGCGATCTCGATCTGCCTCACGATCTACCAGTTCACGCAGAATGGCTTTGATCTTTCCAAGATCGACTGGGTGCAGGTGGTTATCAAGAGCCTGATCGTCTGGCTGCTGCTCGCGTTGTTCAATCTGTGGAACGTGATCAACGCGATCCGCGATGCATCGACGGCGTACCGCGGGATCATCCCGGCCAAGCCGAAATGGACCGAGCGGGTCGCCCTGAGCAAAGCCCGCTAGGAGGTCTTTCGCTCGTGGCTTGAACGCGCCGTCAGCTTCAGCGGTGTCCCTTCGAGCGGATACTGCTTGCGAATCTGGTTCTCCAGGTACCGCTTGTAGGAGAAGTGCATCAGGTCGGGGTCGTTGCAGAACAGCACGAAGTGCGGCGGCCGCGTGCCGACCTGGGTCGAGTAATAGACCTTGAACGCCTTGCCCTTGCTGCTGTAAGGACGACGGTAGATGGCTTCCTCGATCAGTCGGTTCAGCACGCCGGTCGAGAGCCGGAAGCTGTAGTTCTCCATGACGCGCAAAACCGTCTTCAGCACCGGCTGGAGGCCTAGGCTCTCGATGGCGCTGGTGAACACGACCGGTGCGTAGGAGAGTTCGGGAAGATGGTCGCGCAGGTCGCGCATGAGGTCGCGCTTTTGGGCCGACTTTGTGTTCACCAGCGGGTCACCCGGCTCGACCTGGTCCCACTTGTTCACTGCGAAGACGCACGCCCGGCCCGAGTCGTGCGCCAGCTTGGCGATGCGCTTGTCGCCGTCGGTAAGCCCCTCGACGCCGTCGATCACCACCAACGCACAGTCGGCGCGCTCCAGTGCCCTCACGGCCCGATTGACCATGTAGTATTCGACCGTGCCCTGAATCTTTCCACGGCGGCGCATGCCGGCGGTGTCGATCAGCCGGAAGGTCTCACCCTGAAACTCGATCTGCGTGTCGATCGCGTCGCGGGTGGTGCCGGGGATGTCGGAAACGATCGAGCGCTGCTCGCCGGTGAAGGCGTTCAGGAGCGAGCTCTTGCCCACGTTGGGTCGGCCCACGATCGCTAAGCGGAGCTCTTCTTTCGGCTCGGCGAGTTCTTCCGCGCTCGGCAGCAGCGCATAAACCTCATCGAGCAGGTCGGCCACGCCGCGTCCGTGCAGGCCGGATACGGGCCACACATCGCCCAAGCCGAGCGCGTAAAACTCTGAGGCGTAGAGGTCACGGTTGGCGTTGTCGGCCTTGTTGACCACGATGAAGATTGGCTTGGAGACGCTGCGAAGGCGGTTGGCTAGGTCTCGGTCGTCATCGGTCAGACCTGCCGTGGCATCGGCGAGGAACAGGATGACGTCGGCTTCCGCGAGCGCAACCTCGGCCTGAACCCGGATTTGCTCGACGAGCGGGTCTTCATCGCCGAACAGGATGCCTCCGGTGTCCACAACGACGAAGTGCTTTCCTCGCCATTCCGTTTCGGCGTACAGCCGATCCCGCGTGATGCCAGGGGAGTCCTCGACAACAGCCACGCGCCGCCGAATCAGGCGGTTGAAAAGGGTCGATTTGCCCACGTTGGGCCTACCGACGATGACCACAACGGGGAGTTTGGCGCTCATGGGAACTCCTTCAGGGTACCCGGTTCCGGTATTCTCACCCCGAAAATGTTGCGCTGGAGCAAGGGAGGATGGGCCGTCGTGCTGCTTGCGGCGGCGATGTCGGGTGCGCAAGAGGCTCCTCGCGGCAAGTGGTTCGTCGAGGCCTTCGGCGGCAAGGCGATCATTCCCTTCCTCGGCAGCGAGGATCCCCGATCAGCGCACGGAATCGGTATCGGCCATATCCGCCACACGCCGTTTTGGCTTCATCATGGCAAGTCTCCGTCTGACCTTTGGACCCAGTTGTACTATCATCGGAGCACGTCGCCTGGCTTTCGTGGCCGCAGACCGAACGGCACCGACGCGATTGGGCTGCTGACCACCGTGCGCTACTGGGCGCCGGTCGGCAAGGACGTCCGCGCCTACTTCGAAATCGGCGGCGGGCTGCACTACACAGACATGCGCACCGAGGATATTCCCTCACGGCTATCCACCACGCCGGTCTTCGGACTCGGGTTATCGTTCCGCACGACGGGCGGGGAGATTCTGCTCGGGGCGCGATTGCTCCATATCTCGAACGCGGGATTTGTGGGTTCCAATCAGGGCCAGAACCAGTTGATGTTCGTCCTTGGGTTCAGATTCTGAACTTACAAGGTTGCGCTTCGGAGATGTATCGCTGTATGATGACTGAATATGTCACTGGCAGTCCCGCTAGCACTGGCGGTTGCGGGTATAGCCCAGTCCGCCAATCTTCCTGAACTACGCGTGCTCGTCTCCCACGCGCAGCCATCGAACGAGCAGTTGGCCCTCCTCGAAGTTCCTCGCTCTGAGCTCGATGCGAAAGCCAAAGCGCTCAAGGTAACGGTGAAGGTTCAAGGAGACAACATGCTCATGTGGGTCGACGACCTCTACGACGTGAAGTCCGTCGACCTGCAAATCCGTGCGAACGTCGTCATTGCCGAACAGCTGAAACAAGGAAAGCTCTCCTTTAAACTGGCCGATCTTACTGAGGAAGATCGGCTGGCCGTTCGCGAAACGCTGATCAAGTCGAGCGCTGCCGAGTTTTTGGGACCAGCGGTACTGGATGATTCGACCGCCATCCAACTCGGTGCCACTCACTACCTGAACTTGAAGGGGTCGGACAAGTCGATTGACAACATGATTGCGGGCGAGCAGACTCCCCCGCCACCCTCGGACGGCCTCAAGCGATACACGGAAGAGGAGGTGACTGAGTTTCACGAACGCACCTTACCGGCGCTAAGAGGGCCGACCAGTGTCTATTCCCTTCGGGCTACCTTCAACAAGGTAAAGCTCCCCTCAAGCCGGCGCGCGCAAGCCGTAGAAGACGTGGCCAAGCACTTCCGAACGATCCTTGAACGACAATCTCTCGACCAGCAGAGAGTCGCTCTCCTCTGTGAGGCGGCAACCCAGAGC
>JANJUB010000046.1 GCA_024710805.1 Fimbriimonadaceae bacterium
GGGTTGACACAGTCCCACCAGGTCTCGAGCGACTGCGAGGGGTGCATGATCAGCTTGCCGTTCTCGCCCCTCTTATAGAACTTGTCGAAAAAGTTGACTACGGCTTCCGTTGTCGGAAGAATCCGCCCCTGCAACAGCGCCGCGTCTCCCGAATGCTCATAGGCTTCGATCATCATCCAGACCAGTTCCGGCCCGGCCACCCACTCCCACTTGTGCCACCCGCTTTCCTGCAAGGGATCTTTGCGCTGGTTCCAAGGTGTCCAGCCATACGACTCACCGAACACATCGCCCCAAAAGTGGATGCACTCCGCAAAGTAGGCCGCGTTGTCGAAGCCGAAGTACTGCTTGGTTCGGAAGCGGTTTAAGGGAAGAATCTCATCGACGTACATCTTGAGAAGCGGTTCGAGCATCTCAAGGTCGCCGCTCGCGGCCAGGCTCAGGTACGGGATACGCGTGTTCTGCCACCAGTAGCCGGGCCCCCATCGGCGGTAATCGGCATCACCCGGCGCACCTGCCTCCGGCACGGTGAAGATCGAGCCGTTGAACTTGATCGGGTAACCGCCGCGACCTGCGCAGGCCGTCACGAATCGCTGCAGCGCATACATCCGGCTAAGGTGGGTTGCCTCGTCCTCGCCGCTCGTTTCGGGCGTGGAAATGACGACCTTGCCGTTGACACTCACCTTCCATCCCTTGGCTGAGGCGTCGACCTCGATCGTAGACCACTGCCCAACCGGAACCACATTGGGGGCGGTGTACTCATCGGGACCGACGATGAGGCGCAAGACGTTGTTCGGGCGGATGTCGAGGAGAAAGCCATCGCTTCCCCCGGGCGTTATCTTGTCAAAAATGCGCCCGGTAGCCCCCGGGTTCGGATTGACCTCCGCCTTGAGCTTGAAGGGCCGGCTGAAATCCTTTGCCAGTTCGGCGTCAGCGTAGAAAATCTCTCCCGCAAAATGCTCGCTGTCAGCCTGTGTGACGCCGACTCTGAGCGGATACGAGTTGATTGGAGCTGGCGCCGTGGCCCTAGGGCTTGTGGCAACGATCCAGCTGCGATCCCAGAAGGCACGCCACCACTGCTCGTGCGCTTTTCGCCGCGCCGCTAGAGGGACGCGGTCGGTCCGATCGATCATCGACTCAAGCTCGCTCCTCCACTCTTGCGGAGTGGACGGATGCTTGGTGAGCACATGGATATCGAAACGATGCCGCTCGCTGCGGGGAGACTCAAGGGTCGTATCGTTGATGCGCCGACCCTCGACCGCATCGATGATCGCGCCGAAGGTGCGGTGGAGCAGTGGATCGGGGCGGTTGAATCCCTCGACGCCCTGGACCCGCGCATGCTCAGCCGGGCCAACCGACTTCAAGTTGTGATGGAACCAACCGATGCGGCCGGGCATGCCCGTGATCACCGTATCCGGCTCGACCACCGTCGGTGCGTGCTGATTGTCGGGCTTACTCCGGTCATACATCGTGTCGCTGATCTCGATGGCCGGCAGGGTCGTACGCTGCTTGCGCCAGAGTTCAATCGAAGCCGTCGCCGTCGTCGCGCGTCGTCCCGCGACCGAGACGTGGATGATCGGGCGGTTCGCATCCACCCAAACGTCGACCGCGGTGCCATCTCCGTAGCGCACCTTCATCGTGGCGTCAACGAGCGAGAGCTCCTGCCGGAAGGGCTTTATGGAAGGAGCGGGGTCAAGTTTGACCCGCACCTTGCCGAGCTTCAGAAGCCGGCCATTGTCATCCCAACTGTCGCTCTTGCCGATGTAGAAGCAGAGGTCACCGTTCGGCTCGACCCAGGCATTGAGGCTGATGTCGCCATTGCCCATGGGCATCGAACCCAAGTGGTCCTTACTTGGCGAATCCCACGTGACATGGTAACGCTGTGGACTCTGGGTGGCAGCAAGGAGGGACATGGCAAGGACGGAGACGACGGCATAGGTTCGCATAGAGCGGCTCGCCGCGATTCTACCGACCTAGCCGCGACTAGCTGCTGGGGGCGGCGGGAGCGTCGACAAACACTCGGCCGTCGGCGGAGAGCGATTGCCCTACCAAGAGTCTGTGACTCGTCGTCCCGCGTCGCACGGAGATCGCGCCGTCGAGAATACGGACGATCTTGAAACCGTTACCCAGATCATCCCCTTCACGCAGCTGAATCGTCTTGTCTTGCAGTTTGACAAAGGCGAGCTTGCTGCCCGCAAGCATCGTGCCTTGAAGGCGCACCACCAAGCCGCTCACCTCAGGCTGGACGGGCGCCAACCGCACCGAAACGACGATGCCCCGCCGACGGAGTGTCGGCGAGGCATCAGCCAATCTGCGGCAGAGGCTTACGCCTTGCGTCGTCGTCGCAGCATGGCCGCAACACCGATACCCAGGGCGGCCAGGGTTGCCGGCTCCGGAACGACGTTGTAGTGGATGTCGCCCACCAGCGCACGCGGTGTGAACTGCGAGCCGCCGAAGGCGACGGCACCGGTGCGAGCGTGCGCCGAGAACCCGGCAAGATCAGCGTTGCTGAAGTTCGTATTCGACGTAGTGCCGGTGCCGAAATAGCGGATACCGTTGCCGACGGTGATGCTGTGAAGATACACAGCCGTTGTTTGGCCTGCGGTCAGGTTGATGAACGATGACAGGTTGACGGCTGCATTCGTGGCAGTACCCGCTGAGACTCCGTTAACCGTCTCATGGAGTGTCCAACCCACGTTGCTGGCCGTGAACGGGACGTACGATCCCACCCGGGTGTAGACCTGGACTTGGAACGCAGTTCCGGCCGCTCCCCCAAACTGAGTATTGAACGCGGTGACCTCGAGGTTTTGCGAAGTCGGCGTGAGGTCCATAAAAATCCCGCCCGTTCCGTTGTTCGACAAAGGATTGGCGTTCAGCACGAGCGCGTGGCTCGCCACGGGAACCGCTAGCGCGGCCAAGATGATAAGTCGTTTCATGTGATCTCCTCCAGCCGCCTCGTGGGACGACATCACTCTATGTTAACCGAGACGCCGAGAGATGGCGGCTATCCAATCGCAAACCCAGCAATTGTGCGTGCCGCTGCTCCAACCCTTTGCGGTGGTGATCCTCGCCGGTCTGGTGTCCGGCACCCTGCTCGACCAGCTCGTGACGCCCACGCGGTTCTGGATGACCTTGCATCGTGAGTGGAACGACTGCATGCCCAGCACCGATGTTGACAGGAGGGATTCGACGAACTGTAACGAGGGCGACCATCGTCTAGAGACCGAGGACACGACATTGGGCTCTGCACCCAGTGCTACTCTCCACAGGCCTCCCAGGAAACAAAAAAGCCCCTCGAAGGGGCCATTTTGAACCTAAATCTTGGTGGACCGTGTAGGGCTCGAACCTACGACCCGCTGATTAAGAGTCAGCTGCTCTACCAACTGAGCTAACGATCCACGCGACTCCTAGAATTTACCCAAATCCTAGTCAGGCGTCAAGGGCCCATAATCTCCGAATGACCATTCGACGAGCCCATGCTCTCGACGCCCCGGCCATCCAGAACCTCATTAAGACGGTGTACGACGAGTACGGCTTCTCTTGGGATCCCGAGGGCTACCACAAGGATCTCTACAACTTCGAAGAGCACTTCTCAGATCCGCACGGGGCCTATTGGGTGGCGGAAGAACACGGTGAAATCGTCGGAGGAGGAGGCGTCGAGGCGTACCCGCCCCACAAAGGTGATCCGGGAGCCCTTGTCGATCGCGGTGATGGCTTGCTCGTCGTGGCAGCGGCTGACTGCGAGCTCGTCCGCATGTACATTCGAGCCGACCAGCGCGGGAAAGGCGTTGGCAAGCTGCTTGTCAACGAAATCCGGGGTTGGGCTAAAGCGAGGGGCTGCCAGACCATGGAGATTTGGAGCGATGTCGAACTCACGCTCGCCCATCCGTTCTACCGGGCGCTGGGAGCTATGGATTTCGGAAAGCGAGTCTGCAACGACCCAGATCAAGCCGTGGAGTTTGGTTTCGTGCTCCAGCTCGCCTGAACCCGCATCGTCACCCGACAAGACGTGCGTCCCATAATGAACTCATGAGCGCTCTCGAAATCGTCGATGTCCCCGAGTCCACCGCCCTCGTGCGACGAGCCCGGTGCCGCAACGAACACATCGCGCACGAGATCGGAAGGCTTTACGGCGAGATCATGATGGGGAATCCCGACGCCGAACTCGAAGCGCCGCCGTGCCTCTACTACACCAGTTGGGAGCCGGAAGAATGCGAAATCGAAGCAGCTTTGCCGGTCGATCCAGCAAGCGTGCATCACCCAGCCAGCGAACTCAAGACGTACCCGGCCTGTCGAGCCGCCAAGTGGGTTCACGTCGGCCCATACCAGAATCTCCACGAGGCGTGGCTGCGCCTGTGGGACGCCATCCGAACCCAAGGGCTCCAGCCCAGCGGACTCGCACCGTGGGATTGCTACGTGACTGACCCAGGAGTCGTTCAGAGCCCCGATGAGTTCGTCACGGAACTATACGTTCCGATCGTGTAGATTCTGCACTTCGCCCTTATAATGGGGAGATGCGAGTGATCCGTGTCCTCATGACGTTCTTGCTTGCCAGCTTCGGCCTGGTCGCATTTGGACAAGAGCTCCTTTGGGAAGCCAATCTTAGCGCCAAGAGCGCGTCCATCGTCCGCGCGTCGAACGGCGACGTCTACGTGGCCCGTATCGACTACACGCCTTTGGTGTCGGTGCATGTCGACTGCTACGATGGGAACGGGAATCTCAAGTCCACGAAGTTGATCGGTACGTGGGGTGCTCAACCCGCTCAGGTGCATAGTGCAGACCTCTTTGGTTCCACCCTTTACTTTGTGATTCAGTTTGAGGGCTGGTCCCGAATCGCGCAGTTCGACACCGACAGCGCCTCCGGGAGCTCAATCTATCCGCTGTCAGCAGGTTCAGCAGTTGAAGTCCGCTGGCTAACCCCAACATTCGGGAACTACTGCGTCATTGGGGAGCGCGAGTCGGATGGGGCGCACGTGATCCAAGTTCGGAGCCAAGCATCGGGCGACGTGCTTCGCGAGGTTGTCACGAGCCATCGGCTCTCGTCCATTCACGGCCCTGTCGGCGGATTCTACTACGTAATCGGAACCTATACAACCTCAGGGCAAAACCGGTTTGTCGTGCACCGGGTCTCGGGGAGCGCCAATACTCAATACTCGGCCATCGTAAGCAATCTTCATTCAAACATCCTGACCACACCGCTTCAAGGTGTGCTCACCAGTCAAGGCACGCTCTTCCTCGTGAGCAACTACTACAATGGGGTATCGACGTTTAATCTGTTCGTGATCCCGTTCAGCGTGCCCAACCTCACATTCTCAAATCCGTGGGAAGAGAACCTTGCCGGCACAGAATCCTACCTGCGGGCTCAAACTGCGCTCGGTGCGAATGGACTCTTCTTGGCCCTCCATAATCGCTATGTCGGTCTGTCAAACACGGGCGGACTCACCTTTGAGTTGAACTACCCGTTTGCCCCGGCGACGGCATTCTCGGGAACCGCAGTAACCGATACCAACGGATCGGCCGTCGTATTGCTGAGGACAGGGAGTGCTGCCAAACTTCTTCGCATCGGTGTATCCGGTATTGTGCTTAATCAACACGATGTTCCCGTTGACGGGATGCTTCTCCAGTCGGTAATTGACGCGGCGGGGACGCTTCGCTTTACCCACAGCGACGTCTTCAATGACCATACTCTCGTGGCACTTACTCAAGCATCATTGACCCTGCCTGGCCCTTACACAATCGGAGGTAACCCGCTCGTGGGCACGATCTCGATCGGAGGTCCGGCACCGGCCGGCGGAGCGACGTTCGATCTGTTCTCCAACAACCCGGCGGTCGTTGTTCCGACCTCGGTCACGATCCCGGCCGGACAATCCTCCGTGAACTTCACCATCACGACCACCGCCGTCGCCACAAACGCAAAGCCAACGATCAACGCCCGATACAACGGCATCGTGCTCCAGAGCAACTTCGACCTCGCCGCGCCGCTCATCCAGAATGTCACCGCCACGCCCCAGTCGCAGTATGGCGGTGTGAACATCGCGGGAACGGTTCAATTGACCGGCCCGGCACCCTCCGGTGGCAAGGTCGTGACCCTCACCAGTTCGAACACCGCCCGCGCAACCGTGCCCGCGAACGTCACCGTCCCCGCGGGCGCGACGAGCGCGAACTTCACCATAACCACCATCCCAACCTTGGTCAATGCCAGTTCGGTGATTACCGCAACCACCGGCGCGGTCAGCAAGACGCGGTTCATCGCTATCGTCGCGCCCGTGCTCCAGAGTGCCACGCTCACCAACACGAGCATCAAGGGAGGTCAGAGCACGACGATGGTTGTCAGTCTCGGCACCGCCGCGCCCACCGGTTACACCGTGACGCTCCTGAGTGGGGCCCCGTCGCTTGTCCAGCTTCCCAGCAGCTACGCCGTTCCGGCCGGAACGACGACCGTAAACGTTCCCGTTTTGACGAGCCCCGTCACGAGCACGATCGCGGTCACGCTCGTCGCCTACCGCGGCCCCTACATCAAGGTGATGACCCTGACCCTGACGCCCTAGCGTAGGCGACCATCGATCCACCCGGTAACCTAGCCCGCATGTTGCCCCTGATCATGTCAGCCGTCATCGCGCCGCAGGCATGGGTGTTCGATCACTCCGACCAGTGGACTCAGTCGGCCGAGGCGACACGCCTCATGACCGAAGCCGGATTCACGGTGAGCCGGCTCGATCCGGAAACCAACATCGAAACCCTGCCGACTGGCGTGATCGTTCTAGGAAGCTTCAGTTGTGAGGCCCCCGGAGCCGCCCGCGTATTCAAGCATCCGGGTCTGCGCGCCTGGGTGCAAAAGGGGGGCGTCCTGCTGCAGCTCACTCAAACCGACCAAGCGGAGGTGAGTCCCCCCTTCTTGCCTCCGGGGCTAACCGCGACGAGAGATGACGCCGACTTCGGAACCATTGAAGTTACCGACCCGGATCATCCGCTGATGACTGGCATTCCCGAGCGCCCGGTCCCCTTTCATGCGACCCGTACAACGTGGGAAACCTTCCGGAGTCAGAGGGGTTTCCAAGTTCTGATGACCGCGGATTGGGAGGGTTCACGTCCGGCGCTGATGGTGGCCACCGTCGGCAAAGGAGCGATCGTTCTCAGCAGCGTCGCACTCGACAAGACCATCGCCCCGCCAGAGGGCCGATCCACAGCGGCGGACAAGTCGTTTGCCGATTTTCGAACCGCGTTCTTTCGCAACCTGAAAAGCTGGGTCCAAGATTCGTCTCGCCCGCCTTCCAAACCCACCGCAAGCGGTATTGACCTTGCCAAAGTCACTCCGGGAAGTTTCAGCGTGGTCGTGCTGCCTGATACCCAGGTGTATGCGGAGGCTTACCCGGGAATCTTCGACGCTCAGACGGCGTGGATTAGGCACAATGTGAAGTCGCTCGGCATCAAGTACGTGCTCCATCTCGGCGACATCACAAACCGCAACACCCCTGAGCAATGGCTGAACGCGTATCGCAGCATGAGCCTGCTGCACGGAAACACGAGCTACGCGCTGGCTCCTGGAAACCACGATTACGGCCCGGGAGGAAATGCCGCAACGCGGGACACCTATCTGAACGAGTTCTTCAAGTTTGAACCCTACATGGCTCAACAGCCGAACATCGGCGCGTTTGAACCCGGAAAGATCGACAACACGTTTCACCGATTCGAGGCTGATGGCAAAAAGTGGATCGTTATCGCCCTTGAATGGGCACCGCGCGATGAAGCTGTAGCCTGGGCGAACACCATCATGTCACGCTACTCCGACCATATCGGCATCCTCATCACCCATGCCTATATGTTCAGCGACAGCACTCGCTATGACTGGTCGAAGACGAAACAATCCTGGAATCCCCACGGCTATCAAACGCCCGGAACGAAGAATGACGGCGAACAACTCTGGCAGAAACTGGTCAGCCGTCACCGCTTCGCGATGACCTTGAACGGACACGTATTGAACGACGGCACCGGGTACCTCGAGTCGGTAGACGCTCAGGGACGGAAAGTCCCGCAGATCCTCGCGAACTACCAGATGCGAGCATTAGGAGGATCGGGCTACCTGCGCATCATGGAGTTCCAGCCCGATGGTCGCACCGTGCGGATGAAGGCCTACTCTCCGGTCTACGACCGGTTTGTTCTCCGCCCCGATCACAGCTTCGAGTTCCAGATCAGCGACTGACTTGGCTAACCGAGCACCTTGCGCATAACGACACTCCGGTAGGACTTCCCTTCCCACTGGTGTTCGCCGATCGGTTCATAGCCCAAACGGCGGTACCACTCGACCAAATGATGAGCGGGCATCGCGGTGTCCAGAGCGATTGTGCGATAGCCCAGTTCAAGAGCGCGCAGTTCCAGATGCTCGACCAACCGCCGACCCAAACCCTGACCTTGCACGTCAGGATGCACGGCCACCTGATTGAGGACCGCCTGTCCAAGGTCGCGGAAGAACACGCAGGAGTCATAGGGATCCGGAAAGCTGAGGGTCGCGGTCGCCACCACGGCTCCCTCAGAGTCCTCTGCGACCCACGCCTCGCCTGCGGCCAGCCGCTCCGCAGTCACTTCGAGTGATTGGTCGACTCCGGTGTAGTTCAGCCCCATCCGACCAAGGGCGGCGTAGGCACGGTGGATGAGATCGGTAAGTTCTCCCAGATCATCCGTCGGCTCGAGGGGACGGATGAGCGGCTCCATCACGAAATCGCTTCGATCCAGCCTTTGAGGTTGTAGTAGCTGGTCATGCGTCCGATCAGCCCGTCCCGCTCTTCGGCGAAGATCGCGGCGCGGATCGAATACTTTTGCCCGGCTGCATCAGGAAGGCCGGTGTCGGTGACCACATACTCGCCGTCCACGATGAACTCAGCCGCGCCGCGGGAGCCATTGCCCATGACGACCAGATCGCGTATCTGCTCTCGATAGCAGGTGTCCATGTGCGCCTTGAACTTGCGAAAGGCATCGATGCCGACCTCGGTGCCGCCTTCGTTAATGTCGTGCTCGATCTCTGGGTGCAAGGTGGCGAGTTGCCCCTCGACGTCGCCACGGTTGAACGCATCGAAGTAGGCGTGAATGAGCGATTCGATGGTGCTCATGGGAAGGAAGTTGGCTGCCCGCCAAGGATTCGAACCTCGATTAACAGGGCCAGAACCTGTCGTCCTGCCATTAGACGAGCGGGCAGCTCGAAGGAGATTATGGCTGATTCTGAAAATTCGGTCAAGGGCCTGCTAACTGGCTCATATATCATCACGTAGTGATACATTGTGGCGCCGACGCGCCAGCTATCGAAAGGAAGAAGACTCTTATGAAAATCACCAAGATGATCGCTACCGTCGCCACCGCTGCTTTTGCCGTGGTCGCCTTTGCTCAGAAGGACATCGTCGACACCGCCGTTGGTGCTGGCCAGTTCAAGACCTTGACCGCGCTGGTCGGCGAGGCCGGCCTCGTCGAGACGCTCAAGGGCAAAGGCCCCTTCACCGTTTTCGCCCCTACCGACAAGGCGTTCGCCAAGCTGCCGAAGTCGCTCGTCGACACGCTCATGAAGGACAAGAAGCTGCTCACCAGCGTTCTGACCTACCACGTCATCGCCGGTAACGTGATGTCGACCGACCTGAAGAACGGCCTCAAGGCCAAGACCGTGCAGGGTGAGAACCTGATGGTCACCATCAAGGGCAAGACCGTTAAGTTCAACAAGAGCGGCCTCGTCGCCGCGGACGTGAAGGCGACCAATGGCGTCATCCACGTGATCGACACGGTGCTCCTCCCGCCGAGCATCGAAAAGGCGCTCGCCGGCAAGTCGAAGCACTAAGCTTCGGTTTACGTGCATTTTCGTGGGGACGGGCTTGCCCGTCCCCACTTTCGTTTACCGCTTCCCCTCTTTGCGCTCCCGTGCCAACCGTTCCTGAAACTCGCTCTCCTCCTCCTCGTCTTGCCGCCGATCGCCCTCGATCCGAGCCATCAGGAAGAGCCGAACGATCAGAGCCACGGCAAAGACGGCCATGACGAGAAGAATCAGTTTGAGCATCAAAGCACGGTCAGTATCCCACGGAGTCAGTACAATCCGTACGTGCTCCCTTCCGGTGACCCTGTCGATATCCAAACCG
>JANJUB010000091.1 GCA_024710805.1 Fimbriimonadaceae bacterium
TGCTGCGCGGCGAAGATGAGCAACGAAGCCGTGAATCCGCCCAGCAACCCCTGCAACATGCCCTCGAGAATGAAGGGGATTCGGATCGTGGAACGCGACGCGCCGACCAACTCCATGATCCTCACTTCGCGCCACCGAGCCAGGATGTTCATGCGGATCGCGTTGTAGATGAGGATGCCCGACGTTACGATGAGCAGCCCGCCGACGAACGTCGCCAACCATTGCAGAAAGTTCATCAGCTGCTCCATGAACTGTTGCTCGGCCCGCAGATACTCCACCGCATCCACCCTCGGCAGGGCTTTGATCTGCGATTCCACCTTAGGCCCCAGCGAGATGTCGGAGAGAATGACCTTGAAGGAATCGGGGAACGGATTGTCGAAGTAGGCAACCTCGGGGGTGAGTTCGATCTGGCGCTTCCATTCGATGTCGCGCGGAACCCAGCGGGCTTCCTTGACGCCTTTGATGGCTCGGATATCCGCCGCGATCTCGGAGATCTGTTGCTTGCTGACGCCATCGCGCAGCCAGACCCGCATTTCGAAGCGACCCGAGAGGTCCTCGGCGGCGGCGTTCATCCGAATCAGCACGTAGCCCAAGCCACCCAGCAGAAACAGGGCGACGGCGAGGGTGCTGATGGCGGCAAAGGACATGAGCCAGTTGCGGCGCATGGCGGTGATCGCCTCGGTAAGCAGAAACTCGATGCGATCAAGCATGGGGCGGCACCTCCGGCTCGAGGTCCTCTTCGTCGAGCGGAATCGGCCCTTCGAACTCCTCGGGCGGTTCGGGCTCCAGGATCGGATGATCATCGTGGACGGGCAACTCGTCGTCCCACCCCGAGGTCACGTGTTGGGTGATCGCTTCGGCAGAGGCATCGGACGGGGTGACGTCCGACACGACCAACCCGCCTTGCATGTTGACGACCCGCTTCGACATCCGCTCGACGACCAGTTGGTCGTGAGTCGCGACGATCACCGTCGTACCGCGGCGGTTGAGCTCCATGAGGATCTCCATGATCTCCCACGAGTGAGCGGGGTCGAGGTTGCCGGTCGGTTCATCGGCGAGGAGGAGCGGTGGGTTGTTGATGAGGGCGCGGCCGATGGCGACTCGCTGCTGCTCGCCGCCGGACAACTGGTGCGGGAATGCGTCCGCGCGGTGGCCGATGTGGACACGCTCGAGAATCTCCGGGACACGGCGACGGACTTCGCGACGGGTTGCCCCGATCGCCCTCATCGCATAGGCGACGTTCTCGTACACCCGCTTTCGGGGCAAAAGGGCGAAATCCTGCGGCACAATGCCCATCTCGCGGCGGAGTGCCGGTACGTCGCGCTCGGGCAACGCGCCGATCTCCCGTCCCCAGAGCAGCACGCGACCGGACGTCGGCTTGACCTCGCGCGAAAGCAGCTTGAGCAGAGTGCTCTTGCCGGTGCCGGTCTGGCCCATCAGGAACACAAACTCGCCGCGGGCAATCGTCAGCGAGACGCCCCGGAGTGCATAAACGTACTCCGAGTACTTCACTTCGACTTTGTCGAAGACGATATTGTCTTGAGTTAAAGGGGCGCTCAAACCGTTGGTTCCGCACGAAACGGCTAGACTGTGCTTGCCGGGAGGTTACCCCGCCGAGTGCCGATGATCCTAAGCGTTCGCTGTCCCGCCAAGATCAACCCCTTCCTCGCCGTCGGACCGATCGACGAGCGCGGCTATCATCCGCTGCGCACGATCTTCCAGGCGATTTCGCTTTCCGACGAGTTGATCGTCGAGGATTGCGCCCCCGAAGATGCCGGCATCACGTGCGACTGGCCCGGGCTCCCGGAACGCAACACGGTCCGACGTGCGCTCGATTTCGCGAGCGAATACGCGCAGCTGCCGCCGCTGCGGATTCACCTCAAGAAGCGGATTCCGTCCGAAGCCGGACTCGGTGGGGGGAGCTCGGATGCGGCAGGCTTGCTCAGGGTGCTTCCGCAGTTCTCATTGGGACGACTGGCCCCGGAGTTGCTTCACGACATCGCCGTTGCCGTTGGTGCCGATGTGCCGTTCTTCTTGGTGGGCGGCCGCGCCCGTGGCGAGGGGTATGGCGAGCAACTGACACCCTTGCCCGACTTACCGCATCGCCAAGGGTTGGTCGTGCTGAAACCCGAGGTGGGATGCGCCACCGGAGAGGCGTATGCCAGGCTCGATGAGCGCCCGTATCCGTGGCGTGAGTTCCCGGAGAGCGACGAACTCTATAACGACTTCGAGCGCGTGATGCCGTGCGATTCGGATGACTGGCAAGAACGGCTCTTGACCCACGGCGCACGAGATGTCCTGCTGTGCGGATCGGGAAGCGCAATCTTCGGCCGATTTGTCGATGAGCGCACCGCTGAGGAAGCAGCCGAGCGGCTTCGCAGCGAGGGGGCGCGGTCGGTTTGGGCGTGCCACACCCTAACCCGCGCAGAAAGCCTGGTAGTTCGGGCCCTTTAGTTTTTGGCAATCTCGCCGATACCGGTATTATGCGCCCGCATCTTGCCGTGGTCACCGGGATCGATCCCAGCGTCACCGAAAAATTCCTGCTCAGCCAACCTTCGGTGGTGGATGCTTCGGTTTGGTATCACCGAGGAAAGCTCCACGCCAAAGTCGCGATTGTCGAGGACGGCCAAACGACCTCGGAACGACTCATGACCCAGTGCAACTCGGCCCTTGGTCCGTATCACGTCCCGAAGGACATCACGCTGGTTGCGATCCGCCCGCGAGCCGCTTAGGCCCAACAACACACAGGGCCCACCGCTCTCTTGAAAACGGCAGGCCCAAACGTCGTCCTAAGACTACTGAGGGGTGGTCGGGGTTTCGCTGCCGCTGGGGGCGGTGTTGCTGGTTCCGGCGTCCGGCGCGGCAGGCTCTTCGGCCTTGTTGCAACCTGCGAGAACGGCACTGATCGCCACTACGGCGAACGCGATTGATACGATCTTCTTCATTGGCATTTTCTCCTGTCGAGCTTTCGCTCCTTCTCTCCTAACGTATGAGGGCCCCATAAAGTTGGGCCAAGTGCCAGAATAAGGCCCTATGCACTGGCAAGGCGTCTTCCCCGCGATTACCACTCCCTTCAACGAAGATCTCTCGATCGACCACAAGTTCCTGGCCGAGCACATCGAGCAGATGATCGCCTGCGGATGCGAGGGCGTTGTGCCGCTGGGCTCACTGGGCGAAGCCGCGACCCTGACCCACGACGAAAAGCGTGACGTGATTCGCACCTGCGTAGAAACTTCAGCAGGACGCGTGCCCATCGTTCCCGGCGTGTCCGCGCTCAGCACCGCCGAAGGAGTTGCCTTGGCAAAGGACGCGGAGCGGCTCGGCTGTCGCGGACTCATGGTGCTGCCCCCCTACGTTTACCGAGGCGATTGGCGAGAGACGTCCTATCACTTCCGCGAGATCATGCGGGCGACCGGCCTCAGCTGCATGCTTTACAACAACCCGATCGCTTACGGAACCGACGTAACGCCGGTCCAGATGGCTGAACTCTGCGACGAGCCGAACCTCCACGCGGTGAAGGAATCGAGCACCGACGTGCGACGCATCACCGGAATCCGCGAGGTGCTGGGCGATCGACTGACCATCTTCGTCGGGGTCGACGATGTGATCGTAGAGGGAATCGCCGCCGGAGCGACGGGTTGGATTGCCGGACTGGTGAATGCGTTGCCCGAGGAATCAGTCGCCCTGTACGAGATGGCGATGGGCGGCAGCCCTCAGACCCGCGCGTTGTACGAGTGGTTCCTGCCGCTGCTTCGACTCGACACTGTGCCCAAGTTCGTCCAGCTCATCAAGCTGGTCCAGCAGGAAGTGGGTCTCGGATCGGAGCGCGTCCGCCCGCCGCGGATGGAACTCGTGGGCGCAGAGCGAGAGGCCGCGCTAGCGATCATCCGGCATCAACTCGCGAATCGACCCTAATCGCAATGGCACGGTTTCTCGGGATCGACGTGGGCACCAGCGGCGTCAAAGCGCTGCTGATCGATGAGTCCGGCGCAGTCCGGGCTAGCGCCCACGCCGAGGTTCCACTCTCTACACCAAAGCCCGGTTGGTCAGAGCAAGACCCGGGAGATTGGTGGTCGGCTACGGAGCGTTGCCTCGCCGAGATTGGCGAGACTCCGGACGCGATCGGCCTGACCGGGCAGATGCACGGTTCCACGTTCCTCGACGAACACGGCGAAGTCATCCGCCCGGCCTTGCTGTGGAACGATCAGCGGACCGCAGCTCAAGTCGAGACCATTGAACGCACAGTGGGCTCCGAGAGGATTCGGCAGATCACCGCTAACCCGCCGCTCACCGGATTCCAGCTCCCGAAGCTTCTTTGGTTGCGCGATGAGGAACCAGCGGCGTTCGATCGGGTGCGCCAGGTGTTGCTGCCCAAGGACTACATCCGCTACCGGCTGACCGGCGCCTACGCCACCGAAGTCAGCGATGCCAGCGGCACCGGTGCCTTCAATGTGGCCGATCGATCCTGGTCGCCCGAGGTGTTTCGGACCCTTGATCTCGATCCCACTTGGTTCCCGGCCTGTCACGAGTCCGATGCGATCAGCGGCGACTGGAAGGGCATCCCCGTGGTCGGAGGTGGTGGAGATCAAGCCGCCGGAGCCGTGGGAACCGGGGCGGTGGTCCCAGGCCTCATCAGCGTCAGCCTCGGCACGAGCGGGGTGGTCTTTGCCGCGCAGGATAACGCCGCGTACGACCCCGCGGGAGCGACCCATACGTTTTGCCACGCCAACCGCTCATGGCACCGGATGGGCGTGATGCTCAGTTGCGGCGGGGCCCTCCGGTGGTTCCGCGATGTGTTTGCGCTGGGTATGAGCTACGACGAAATCGCCGCCATGGCGGCTACGGTCGAGTCCGAGGGCGTGGTGTTCCTGCCCTATCTGGCGGGGGAGCGCTGCCCTTGGAACCGATCCGATCTGACCGGAGCCTTCGTCGGCTTAACCCTCGCCCACGGTCTGCCGCACCTTGCCCGAGCAACCTTCGAAGGGATTACGATGGGCATTGCCGACGCGCTGGACGCGGTGTCGCCGGGCGTAAAGCCGGATCGGCTGCGAGTCACCGGAGGCGGCGCCCGGTCCCCCTTCTGGCGGCAGATGCTCGCCGACATGACCGGCGTACCGGTGGTCACGCTCGCGGTTGATGAAGGTCCAGCTTACGGGGCGGCGCTGCTGGCGGGGGTGGGGGCCGGGCGGTGGAAGACCGTCATTGAAGCCACGGCCGAGGTCGTTCGCGAAACCGAGACGACCGTGCCAAAACGCGACCTCAGCGAGCTACTCGCGCGCCAGCGAAGCACCGTGCGGGCCCAGATCGGCTAGGATCTCCTCGACCAGGTGCTCGGGGGATTGGGTTGCGTCGAGGACGCGCCAACGTTCGCGCTCTCGATCCGCCTCGGCGCGGAACCCCTCCCGCACGCGGCGATGGAACTCGATCGGCTCGCGATCCAGTCGATCGGGATCTTTGAGGCGGCCCAGGCCCACTTCGACGGGCAAATCGAGCAGGTAGGTCCGGTCGGGCACAAGACCCGCGGTCGCCAGCCAGTTCAAGCGGCGGAGCTCTTCGATGTCCATGCCTCGCGCATGCCCTTGATAGACCACGGTGGAGTCCGCATGCCGGTCGCACAGCACGATCCGATTCTCCGAATGGGCTTGTGACAGGAAGGGCCGCACGATCCGCTCAACATGCTGTGCTCGGTCCGCGAGGAACAGGAAGAGCTCGGCATGAGGGTGAATGTCGCCGCCGTGCAGCAGAATCTCGCGGATCGCCTTGCCAACGTCCCCCGCGCCCGGTTCACGAGTTGAAAGCACTGCGTGACCGCGGGCGCGCAACCGCTCGGCGACCATGGCCAGAACCGTACTCTTGCCCGCGCCTTCGGGCCCCTCGAAAGTGATGAACACGTCCCATTGTGGCCACACCGTAAACTGGTGCGTATGAGCGAGCAACTGCGCGAGCTTGCCCAAGCCGCATCGACGTGCCAGGCGTGCGCGTTGGCCGAGCGGCGGCGGAACGTGGTGTTTGGCGAGGGCAATCCTTCGTCGCCTCTCGTGCTTGTTGGCGAGGGTCCCGGCGACACCGAAGACGCCACCGGGCGTCCGTTCGTAGGACGAGCCGGCCAGTTGCTCGACAAGGCCCTCGCCGACAACGGGCTTTCGCGGCAAGACGTTTACATCTGCAATACCGTCAAGTGCCGGGCCGCGGACTGGAGCACCGGCAAGCCGCAGAACCGTGCCCCGTTGCCCGAAGAGGTGACGGCCTGTCGACAGTGGCTGGTGCCCCAGCTTGCGGCTATCGGCCCCAAGGTGATTCTCTGCATCGGTGCGCCGAGCGCGAAGAACCTGATCCGGAAAGACTTCAAGATAACCGCCGAGCGGGGCAAGTACTTCCCTTCCGAGTTCGCGAAGACCGCGATCGCCACCCTGCACCCGGCTTACATCCTGCGCAATCAATCGGCATCGAATGACGGAGGGTACGGCTTGCTCGTCGCGGACATCGCGAAAGCGTGGGACACCGCCCAGCGACTGCTGGCGAAGGCTTCCGGACCAACCGAGCGAGCCGAGCCCCAGACGACGCTCTTCGAGTGACTATTCGCGCAGATCGATCCGGAAGTTGCCCAGCGTCTTGCCGCCCGTCGCCCGAAAGAGGATCAGCAGTTTGTCGGGCTCACCAACTTCCGTGAGTGAGTTGGTGGGATCTCCGAACAGCACCTCGTTGGTGAAGCCATTTGCGGGGGCAATGTCCTTGAAGAAGTCCTTCAAAGAAGCCTGCTGGAACGAGAGCGTGTTGCCCTTGCTGTCGACGATCTGAAGTTTGTCCATGCCCGTACCGAACGGAGACTGCGCTCGGGTGCCGAGGTTGCGGATCTCGATCGTCGCTTTTAAGCCGGGCCCCTTTCCGAACGGATTGGTCGCGGCTTCGACCTTCGTGACCCGAACCCGCCAGGTTCCGTTGTTCAGCCAATCGCCGAGCTTGCCTTCGGTAGCCTCCACTTGATTCCGGCCCGCCGCGGGCGTGAAGGTGATACTGACACCACTTGCGGAGCGAGCAACGGAGGCCCCTGCCGCCTGGAGCGCATCTTCCGAAACGAACACCTTGCCATTGCGCACAATGGCGGCAGAATCGGGTTTGCCGTTGACCGTTACGCGCAGATTCTGGAACGAAACCGCGACGACGGCGAGCGAAACAAGCGAGACAACGAGGCAGGGACGACAACGCATGATCATTTATGCCGACGAAGTCGACTGAGAATAAGCTTCATCGGGTTCAATAGTCGGGTTCTGCCATGTTCTTCAACAAGTTCCCGCACCGCGCCAACTACACCTTTGCCAGCGCTTACGACGGCACCAGCGGAGTCCTCGCGGTCGGAAACCGAAGACTCATCGCTGAGGTCACCGAGTTCGGCGAAGGAATCACAAACCTCCATATTCACGGCAAGGGTCTTCGTCCTAAGCGCCATCTCGCCCATCTGACCCCACCGCCGGTCTCCGCCAAGCGTCGAACCAAGATCAAGGGCGGATTCGACGCGACCCTCGGCGGTGTGCTGAAGACCGTCGCCGGTGCTGGTTTCGGCATGTGCGCCGACGCCTACCTCTTCCAGTTTGACGTCGAAGACGGCGCACTCTTCTACGGCATGGGCGAGAAGACGTTCAACCGCCTCGAACTCAGCGGGCTCCGATCGAAGTTCTACAACACCGACGTATGGAGCGACTTCCACTTCACTCAGTGGGAGGACCACCCCAGTGATCCGCCTTACCTCTCGATTCCTTATCTAGTTGTTCGCGAAGGCGATCGGTACGTCGGCATCCTGCTGAATACCGCTTGGCCCGCGTTCATGGAGACGCCCGGCATGGACGAAGAGCGGGTCTTCGTCGAATGGCAGCGCACCAGCCCTCACCTCACCCTCGGCGCGATGGGAGGCGAGATCGACCTCTGGGTCATCGAGGGTCCAAGCCTCGCCGAAGTCACCCGCAAGTATCAGCAGCTCATCGGCGTGACCCCGCTACCGCCCACCTGGGCATTGGGCTACCACCAATCCCGCTGGGAGTACGCGGGCGAGGCCGACTTAATGGACCTCGATGCCAAGTTCGCCGAGCATCGAATCCCCTGCGATGGTCTGTGGCTGGACATCGGCTACATGGATGGGTTCCGGGTGTTCACCACCGACCGCGAGCAGTTCCCGACGGGAGTTGAGACGGTCGCCAAGAAGCTGAAGCGCAACCGACGCAAGCTCGTGCCGATTCTCGACCCGGGAATCAAGCGAGAAGAGGGCTTCTCGGTCTTCGACGAGGGTCTGCAACAGGATGTGTTCTGCCTGAACCCGGAGGGGCGCCCTTACGTCGGGATGGTCTGGCCGGGAGAGACGGTCTTCGCCGACTTCACGCTCCCCAAGCCTCGCCGCTGGTGGTCGGATCACGTGAAACAGTTCGGTTTGTCGGGATTCGACGCCGCGTGGATCGACATGAACGATCCTTCGACGGGCCCGGTCGATCCCACCGACATGCTCTTCAACAAGGGGCGGGAGCCCCACTTCATGCACCGCAACGAGTACGCGCTGGGCATGCAGATGGCGACCTACGACGGATTCCGGCGCGCTCGGCCGACCAAGCGCCCATTCCTGCTCTCGCGCTCGGGTTCAGTGGGTACGGCCCGCTACTCCGCGATCTGGACCGGCGACAACGTCGCCAACTACTTCTATCTGCGCTCGATGATCCCGACGACGCTCAACCTCTCGCTCAGCGGGGTGCCTTTCAATGGCCCGGATATGGGTGGATTCGGCGGCGAACCGACTGACCAGGTGATGACCGACTGGTTCAAGGCGGGATTCCTCTTCCCGTTCTTCCGAAACCACTCCGTAAAGGACAGCCGCCGTCGCGAACCTTGGACATTCGAAGGGGCCGCCTTCGGCACGCTGAGGCGCTACATCCAGCTTCGCTACAAGTTCCTGCCGTACCTCTACAACCTTTTCATCGATCAGGAAGCTCAGGGCGATCCGATTCTGCGGCCGCTTATCTACCACTACGACGACGACCGATTCGCCAAGCTGGACGACCAGTTCCTTGTCGGCGATGCGATTCTGCAGGCTCCGCTTGTGAGCGAAGAGCGAACTCGCGAAGTCGAGTTTCCGAAGGGCAACTGGTACGACGCGCGGCGCGGGGATTGGGAGCGGCATCCATCCACCCGGGTCACCCCCGATCACGCCGAGACGCCGCTCTATTTCCGCAACGGGGCGATCGTTCCCACGCTGCCGGGCTTGCCAACCGACAACCGAAAGAACCTCCGACAGGTCGAGATTCACCTGTTCCTCGATCCGGAATCACCCGGCCATGCCGAGTACACGTATCGAGCCGATGACGGCGAGACGTTCGCCTACCGTAAGGGCAAGCGCTCGTCGCTCCACATCGACGTGAAATGGACCAGCAAAGCAGTCACGATCGTCACTCACATGCCCGATGAGGGGTACGGCGACATTCACGCTGAGTTTGTGATCCACGGCGGACTCGAGCACGTGAGTCTGAACGGAGAGGCTCATGCAACGGAGCCGGTGCGAGTCGTGCTCACCGGACGTCCCCTCACCGTAAGGCGAGTCGCTTAATGTTCACTGGCATCATTCAATCGACAGGCAAAGTCAACGCACGCACGGACCGGCAGCTCATGGTCTCCGCCCCGGGGCTAAGAACGTGGGAACCTTGGGTCATCGGCGAGAGCGTCGCGATCAATGGCTGCTGCCTGACCGTGGTCGAAGAACATCGCCAGGTGCTCACGTTTGATATCAGCGACGAGACTTGGCGCCGAACCAACTTGGGTGAACTCGAAACTGGCCAGCGCGTGAATCTGGAACGGGCCATGCGTCCGAGCGCTCGGCTCGGCGGACACATCGTGCAGGGACACGTGGATGCCGTCGGTACGGTGTCCGCCATCGACGAGACGGAAGGCGGGACGGTGTTCCGCTTTCGGGTCGGCGAGGGCCTCGGCCGCTACTTCATCGACAAGGGATCGGTAGCCGTCGATGGCATCAGCTTGACGGTGGTTGAACCCAAGGACGATGAGTTCTCGGTGTGGATCATTCCCCATACCAAGTCCGCGACCAATCTGGCTGACCGTGCCGTCGGGCAATCGGTCAACATCGAGTTCGACGTCATCGCCAAGTACGTCGAAAAGCTCCTCGGAGCGTATCGTTGATCGACTGGGATGCCTATTTCGGCGCGATGCGTACGATGCGGCTGCATCCGTTCTATGAAGAGCTTGCGAAGCATCTGCCTGAGCGCGGCCACGCGCTGGAACTAGGCTGCGGAGCTGGCCAGGGGGCAGAGTTCTTCGCCGATCGCGGCTGGACGGTAACGGCTTATGACATCGATCCTCGCGCGATCGAAGCGACGTGCGACCGTTTGGCGGGGCGTCCCGGGGTCGAGGTGATCGACGCAGACATCACCACCGTGAACTTCCCGAGGGCCGACGCCATCACAGCGGGGTTTGTGCTGTTCTTGCTGGACGCCGAAGGGTTCGCGCGGGTGTGGGCCCAGATTCGGGAGGCGTTGCGTCCCGGCGGACTGCTGCTCGCGCAGTTCTTGGGACCGAACGACGATTGGGCCGTCCGAGGTTGCCTTGCCCACTCGACCTCCGACATCGATGAGCTCTTGAAGGGCTACGAGGTGCTGCATCGAGAAGAAGTTGAGCGGGACGGCAAGACCGCTTGGGGCGAATCCAAGCACTGGCACGTCCATCACGTCATTGCGCAGGTGCCAGGACCCTCGTCAACCCCATAATAAGGGCATGAGCGACCTCATGCACGAGATTGCCGCCCTCTCGGATGCCGAAGCCATTGAGATCACCGAGCGGTACGGGGCCCACAACTACCACCCCCTCCACGTGAACCTCGTCCGCGCGGACGGCGTTTACGCATGGGACGGCTCCGGCAAGCGGTATCTGGACTGCATTGGATCGTATTCCGCGGTGGCGAACGGTCACCTCAGCCCGTTCATTATCGGTGTGATCAGACAGCAGATGGAGAAGATCACGCTCACCAGCCGCGCGGTGTACACCAGCGAACTGGCGCTGTTTCTGAAGGAAGTCTGCGAGTTCACGAACATGGACATGGCGTGTCCGATGAACACGGGTGCCGAGGCGGTCGAGACCGCGATAAAGTTCGCCCGCAAGTGGGCGTACACGGTGAAGGGTGTCCCCGCCGATCGAGCCGAGATCATTACCGCCGACGGCAACTTCCATGGTCGCACGACCACCATCATCGGATTCTCCACCGAAGCGCAATACAAGGAGCACTTCGGCCCCTTTACCCCGGGGTTCCTGTCCGTGCCGTTCGGGGATCTGGCGGCCGTCGAAGCCGCGATCACGCCGAACACCGCGGCGATCTTGCTTGAGCCGATCCAGGCGGAAGGCGGCATCATCTTCCCGCCCGACGGGTTCATGGCCGACCTGCGCAAGCTGTGCGATCGCCACCGCGTGCTGCTGATTTGGGATGAGATTCAGACGGGCTTTTGTCGGACGGGCAAGCGGTTTGCTTGGGAACACGAGGACGCCAGGCCCGACCTCATGTGTCTGGGCAAGGCGCTCGGCGGCGGCATCATGCCCGTGTCAGCGGTCGTTGGCAGCCGAGAGGTGATTAGCGTGTTCAAGCCCGGGGACCACGGATCGACTTTCGGCGGGAACCCGCTTGCGGCGGTGGTCGCGATCGCGGCGATGCGCGAGATGACCAAGCTAGACCTGGCGGGGGCCTCCGCTCGGCAAGGCGCGAAACTGAAGCAAGCGCTCATCGACTTGAACCATCCGGCCGTCGTGGATGTGCGCGGACGCGGACTGCTCGTCGGGCTCGAGGTCCACGAAGACACCGATACGAAGCGGCTCACGGAGGCGTTCTTGAACGAGGGGATTCTCACCAAGGAAACCCGCTCGCACACCTTCCGATTCGCGCCGCCGCTGACGATCGACGATCAAGAACTCGATGCGGCGATCGGGGCGATCTCGCGGGCGCTCAAGGTTTGCGGGTAGCGGAAGTCGCGCTGGGTTTCGGGCGCAGGTAGATCACAAGGCGCGCCTTCGTTTCGGGCAGGGCGGGCGTACCGCCCTCTTGCGAGTTGACTCATTGAGGCTGCTGCATTGCGCCCCTGTTCCCTTGTAACCGCCGGATGCCATGTGCCGGCGTGATGTTTGCCCTCGGGCAGCTGCAGCGAGGGCACGATACATCCCTCGCCCACAACAATTCGACGGAGGGGGCCGCGCCTAATCGAATTGCAGGTGAACCCAGAACAGTTCATCCTTCATGCCCGGGCCGAACTTGACCGGGTCGATCGGCAACAGTTCGCGCCCACCCGCGCTGTGTCCCGAGTTGTCGTAGTCGATCTCGACTCGCACCCTCATGCCCTTCGGCAACCGAATACTCTCCGGCCACTGGTACGCCCCGATCCAGTTCATGTCCCATGCGTTAATCCGCAGCAGCGTCTGGCGCTTGCCCGAAGATTCGACCGCCAAAACGCGCACCTGTCGGGCGAACTCGCGACACTCAGGGATGAACCCGCGCAGCTTTCGCTCCTGATCGAGAACGATCTCATCGTGAAGAGTCTGCACGCCATCGCCCGGAGCCAGCGTGCCTTCCGCACGGCCGAGGCGCACCCAACTGGCTTGCTTCGCATTCGCGGGGGCATAACGAACTCCCAGCTCAAAGCCCGCGGGTTCGGCGCGTCCGGTGGGCTGATAAAGCACGGCGACCGCCAGCCGATCTCCGGGCTGCAGCGTGATGCCAGTCTCCGAACGCCAATGCGGATATCCCGGTGCCCAAGCCCCGACGAGCGCCTTGCTATCGAGACCCTCGCGCCGAAAGATCCGGGTCTCGGCAAAGTCATCATCGCCCTTGCGCACGACTGCGACCCACGCCTGCCGAACCGCAAACGGCGACTCCGGACGCACATCGAAAGCAGCCAACTGCTTGGGTTCAGTCAACTCAGGATCGAGCACGAACAACCGCCGATATGGCGTACCTTCGGCGGCAACATCGACCTGCTCGCGGGGTTTCAACCGAGCATCCGGGGATTCGATCCGCCACGCCATCGGAGCCGGCGGCGCGGGGCGAGGAGCGTTGACCCCCTCCTTCATTCCTGTGCGCACCCATTCCTGAAGCAGCACCTTCTCCTCGTCCGATAGGTATCCCGCGGTCAGGGGGTTGTCGTCCGACTCCACCTTGGTCGGCGGCATGCTTCCGGCCATCACCACCCACCGAATCAGGCTTGCGCGACGGCGCACCTCGGCGTAGTTCGTGAGCGGGAACGCCCCGGCCTCACCGACGTTATGGCACGGCAAACAACGCCGCGCGATGATCGGCGCAATGTGCTCGCGGTACGTCACTTCATCGTCGCCGGTCGAGGCTCCCAGGAGAGCAGCGCCCGCGCAAAGCAGAAGCCATCGGGTCATCCCACCGGGAAGTCTACTCGCGGATAAACTAGCGGGCATGATCGTCCTTGTTGCCGATAAGTTCGAGAAGAGTGGATTGGAGGGCCTTGCCGCCCTCGGCGCGACCGTGTTGAGCGAGCCTGACCTTAAGGACGACAGCCTGCAGGCGCGGATTCACGAGTCGGAGGCCGAGGTCCTCATCGTGCGCAGCACCAAGGTTACCCGCCCGATGCTCGAAGGCTCGAAGCTCAAGGTGGTTGTCCGCGCGGGAGCCGGCTACAACACGATCGATGTGAAGTCGGCAAGCGAGTTCGGGATCAAGGTGGCCAACTGTCCGGGCAAGAACGCCCAAGCCGTCTCGGAGCTTGCGTTTGCACTCATGCTCGCGCTCGATCGGTTTGTTCCCGACAACGTCGCGGAACTCCGCGCCGGAAAGTGGAACAAGAAGGCGTTCAGCAAGGCGAAGGGAATCCATGGAAGCACGCTCGGCCTCGTCGGCTTGGGCAACATCGGCCGCGACATGATCGCCAAGGCCCACGCCTTTGGGATGAATGTAGTCGCCTTTTCTCGACACACCTCGCCGGAGGAAGCGGCAGACCTCGGTATTCGGCTGGGCACGCTCGACGACGTCGCCGCGTGCGATGTGGTCTCGGTTCACAGTTCGCTGACCGATGAGACACGGGGGATGCTTGGCGCAGACTTCTTTGGAAAGATGCGTTCCGGATCGCTCTTCATCAACACGAGTCGCGCCGAGGTCGTGGACCAGGCCGCGCTGCTCGATGCGGTACGGAACCGCGGCATTCGCGCCGGCCTCGATGTGTTCGATGATGAACCGTCGACTCCGGAAGGCGAGTACAGCGGGCCGCTTTGCTCGGAGCCGAACGTCTACGCAACGCACCACATCGGCGCAAGTACGGAACAGGCTCAAGAAGCGGTGGCCGCGGAAACGGTACGCATCGTGCGGGAGTTCATGCAGAGCGGCGTGGTCGTCAACTCCGTGAACTAGGAGCGGGGGAGGACCGGTGAGCGAGGCGGACGGGGATGGGTTGGCCCGCGCGGCAATCCCGGCATAAGCCATCTCTGGCACGGTTCTTGCGCCTTCAAAGGTCAGCGAGAGTCCCATGTCAGAAGAGACGCCCGATATCCGTAACAAGCGTGCTATCCCGTTCAAAACGAGCACCTTCGGGGGCTACGTGCGGGAAGAAGTCGACGCCTACCTTGAAGAGGTCGGGCGGGCGGCAGAGCGCGATGTCATCGAGATCAGTACGCTCAAGCAACGCGTCACTGAACTCGAGGGCCAGCTTGTCGGCCACGTTACCACTGAAGCCGAGATCACGCGACTCGAACACGAAGTTGCACGCCTCCAAGCCCAGGTCGAGGCGCTTCAGCAAGATGAGGCGCTCCGAACTGGGCAGGTCCAGTCCGAAGCGAATGATCTCCGCGAGCAGTTGCGGGTTCAACGCGACGAGTTCGAGCGAACTCAGGTCGAACTCGCCAAGCTGAACGAAGAAGCCGACGTCTTGCGCACAGAGCGCGACAGCTTCCAGCGACTTGCCGAGCGGCTATCGAGCGAAGAGCAACAGGCGAAGGAACTTCTCCTCGCGGCGACCCGCGCCGCCGAGGAATTGCGCAGCAAGGCCCGACGCGACGCCGAGGACATCACTCGGCGCACCGAGGAGAGCGTGGCCAGCATGGAAAGCGAGGCCCGACAGCGGGTCGATGAACTCCGCAAGGAATACGAGCGCATCCGCATCGAATACGACACGTTCTTGGTGCAGGGGCGGGAAGTCGCGCAGAATCTCGTCCGAAAGATGGACGATGCCCGCGCCAAGTGGCCGCTCTAGGTTCACCAATTTCGGATTCAATGTGCTGAGCCGGCGGCGGGTAAACTCGTACGCAAGGACATGAGCGCAACCGCCACTTACCCGAACTATTCTCCCGGCCTCGAAGGCGTGGTCGGCGGAATCACAACGATCAGTGAGATCGTCAGCGATACGTCATCGCTGACGTATCGGGGATACAACGTCCACGACTTGGCTTCGAAGGGCTCCTTCGAGGAGACTGCTTACCTGCTCCTCTATGGCAAGTTGCCCAACCGCGCCGAGCTCGACGCTTTCAAGAAGACGTTGGCCGAAGAGCGCGAAGTCCCGGAAGCGGTCTACGCTGCGCTGAAGCAGCTGCCCGCCGATACCCACCCGATGGATATCGCCAAGGTCGGCTTTGCTGTTGCCGCTCCGTTTGACCCCGACTACGCCGCGCCCGCAACCGATCAGGCTGCCAACCTCCGCAAGGCGGTTCGCATCCTCGCCAAGGCGAGCACGATCGTGGGCAATGGCCACCGAATCCGCCAGGGTCTCGAGCCGCTGAAGCCGAAGGCCGAGCACTCGATCGCCCAGAACTTCCTCTATCTGATGTCGGGCAACGAGCCCGACGCCGATGTTGCCCACGTGTTCGACAGCTCGCTGACGCTGTACGCCGAGCACGGCTACAACGCTTCCACGTTTGCCTGCCGCGTGACCGTGGCGACGCTGAGCGACATCTACAGCGGCATCGTCACCGGCATCGGCACCCTCCGAGGTCCGCTGCATGGCGGCGCGAACGAGGAAGCCATGCGCATGCTCATGGAGATCGGCACGGTGGAGAACGCCGAGCCGTGGATCCGCGATGCGCTGGCCACCAAGAAGAAGATCATGGGCTTCGGCCACCGCGAGTATAAGAAGCGCGACCCGCGTGCGATCTATCTCACCGTGGTGGGCAAGGAGCTTGCGCTCAAGAACAACGTGGCGCACTTCGCCCAGATCGCCGACATCCTCGAGAAGGTGATGGAGACCGAAAAGGGCATCTATCCGAACGTGGACTTCCCGGCGGCCTATGCTTACTATGCGCTCGGCATTCCGATCGACCTGTACACGCCGATCTTCGTTGTCGCCCGCGTGTCCGGTTGGTCGGCCCACGTGCTCGAGCAGCTCTCGAACAACCGCCTCATCCGCCCGGCCTGCATCTACGAAGGCCCCCACTCGGTGGAGTTCGTCCCGGTCGATCAGCGCGCGTAAGGCTGATCTGTTCGTTTCGAAGCGCCCGAGAGGACTCCTCTCGGGCGCTTCTTGCTGTGTGCGGCGGAGGTGCGATCGGGCTCGCATTCACCCGAGTACGCGGCCGTTGCGGGGCCTCGCCCGCAATGATGAATCACAAAGTCACCTAAGATAGTGCAGTTTTGCAGGTAATTCCCCATCTATCGTGTACTTTATGAAGGATGGATCACGACGAGCCTCCAAAGCGAGATCGAGAATGCTACACGGGCGAGCGTACGGTCGCGTTCAGCGCCGTGATCCTCGGCGGGGATGAGGTGTTCACCCGCCCAGAGGTTGTGCTTCCGCATGTGGAGTATTTGATTCGCGCCGCGGGGCGCTTCCACTGCGTCGTGCCCATCTACTGCTTCCTGCCATCTCAGTTCCGTGCGGTCTTTCGCGGCACCCAACCCGACGCCCAGCTGCTCGAAGCCATGAACTACTTCAAGCATCTCTCGGGCATGTGGCTGCGCGCGCACGATCTAGGGGGTTGGGAGCGCGGCTACACGGATCAGGTGCTCGATTCCGAGGAAGCATGGCGCGCTCACGCCGCCGAGATCGCCCACGCCCCGGTTTGCGCGGGCCTGGTCGACGATTGGAGCCAATACCCCTTCACGGGCAGCTTGGAGTTCGACCTGCGCGAGATCGTCTCATAGACCTCGCAGAAACCCGCATTCCGTCCACCCACGCATATATTTCGCGTATATTTTTCGCCCCTCGCTTTGGGTTGAAATTTCCTCGGTTACGATCAGAAATGAGGTGCCGCATGACGTGCCGCGCCTCGGAGGAGAGGAATGATTCTCAAGTCGATCGACCGAACACTTCGGAGCGCGCTGCTCCTGCTCGTCGCGTTCTTCGCGTCGCTTCCCGCCGCATCCCACGCCGATACGGGTTGGGTGCAGTGGCCGGTTTCCCAGGGAGGGAACGGGCACTGGTACAGAGTCATTGGTGTGCCCTCGGGGATTACTTGGTCAGAGGCGAATGCGGCCGCACAAGGGGCGGGCGGATATCTCGCAACTCTCACCGGTCAGGCGGAGTTCGACTTTCTTGTGAATCTGACAGGCGGTCCGACGAACCCAGCCTATTGGCATAAGCCAAACAACGGCTACGGACCTTGGATTGGGCTCTTTCAGTCGCCGGGCAGCAATGAACCTGCCGACGGTTGGCGCTGGGTCACCCCCGAAACCCTCACTTTCACCCGATGGTCGGTCAACGCTCCCGACAACGCCAATCCGAACGAGGACTTCGGAATTCTGTTCTGGGCGCAATCAGGAGCCTCATTCGGTTGGCAAGACATCAACAACGATGGGCGACTCTCCATAGCGGGGCAACCGGTCATCTCCTACATCGTCGAGCGTGAGACCGCCCCAGAGATTGGCTCCATCGTGTTCCACTCCCACCGGGACGGGGACAGCGAGATTTACACGATGAACCCGGACGGCTCCGGTTTGGTTCGCCTGACGAGCAATTCCGCTTCAGACTCGGCAGCGGCTTGGAGTCCTGACGGAATGAAGATCGCGTTTAACTCCAATCGAGAGGGAAACAACGAAATCTACGTGATGAACGCCGATGGATCAAATCAGACCAGGCTGACAAACAATCCGGCCAATGACGAACTGCCCTGCTGGAGTCCAGATGGAACCAAGATCGCGTTTGTCTCCAGTCGAGATGGAAACAACGAAATCTACGTGATGAACGCCGACGGATCAAATCAGACCAGGCTTACAAACAATCCTGGGTACGACTATTGGCCGGATTGGAGCCCCGACGGAACGAAGATCGCCTTTCAGTCCAACCGCACGGGCAATGACGAAGTCTACGTCATGAACGCCGATGGATCGAACGTCGTCAACTTGACCAACTTCGCGGCGAACGACACGCAGCCTCGCTGGAGCCCCGACGGTTCAAAGCTAGTCTTCACCTCAAATCGGGCGGGCAACAATGAGATCTACATCATGAACGCGAACGGTTCAAGCCAGATCAATCTCACGAACAATACGGGCTTTGATCAGGCCGCCAATTGGAGTCCAGATGGCACCAAGATTCTGTTCGACTCCGATCGAAGCGGCAACGAAGACATCTTCATGATGAATGCCGATGGGTCCAATCCGGTGAACTTGACGAGCTTTGGCGGAAACGACTACTTGGCAAGTTGGCGACGTGCGCCATCCCCCATCCTGACGCTCAACGCCCCGTCGGTTGCGGGCGGGGTTCAGACGTCGGGAACGGTGACGTTCGCCCAGACGGCTCCGACCCAGCGCCTCGTCCTCATGTCGGACAACTCTGACTACGTGCTCATGAGCACCTACTGCATCGTCCCCGCCAATCAGACCACGGGAACCTTTAAGATCTGGACCTACGGCGTGGCCACCAGCACCGTAGCGACGATTACCGCCGAGTTCTCGGGAGTGACGAGAACGGCGAACCTGACCCTCACCCCCGCCACCCTCGACCTGCTCTGGATTTCGCCCACCGCCGTCGTGGGAGGCAACCCCTCCATGGGCAACGTGCGGCTCGTCGGCAAGGCACCGGTCGGTGGGGCTCTCGTCGCCCTCGCGACGAGCA
>JANJUB010000130.1 GCA_024710805.1 Fimbriimonadaceae bacterium
CGCCGTTGAACGCCAAATGGGCGCTTTCCAGGGGCGGGGGATTTCTACAAAAGACTCTCGAGGAGTTCCGAGGGATGGTCCCTCCGCCCACGCCTGCTTCTCAACTTACCGCTGATCTGCACTTGGTGTTAACCATACAAGCGAAGGGATGATACGTGCCCGTGGAACCCTACCACCACGGCTCGAGCGGCCAATCGATCGCTCGGATGCGGGCGATCTCGGCGTCCACTTCCTCGCGGGTCATCACATTGCACCACCGCGCAGGCAGCCCGCGGCGGTTGCCCACCTTGCGCACCACGAACACCGTGTAGGTCGGCCAGTCCGATCGTGGCACCGGTCTTGGATGCAAAACTGCGGATTGCCGAGGTTGCGATGCCTGGTGCCGACGGCCTACTCAACCATACACGCAAGGTGTCTACTCAACATAAGGTAGCCTCCAATATGTGAGATCAAGCGCTGTAGGGGAAGCTGGAGAAGGCACGACCTTTCAACAACGTGTCAGTGTTCACTTCCTGACACTTCTGGCTTCTGAGAGTGAGGTTCCCTACGCGGATGGCATGGTCGTTGAGGTCTCGTTCCAAACTTCAGACCAATATTTCCATACTGACGATCAGGAGGTGAAGGTTCGACTTCCGGACCAGAGTCTGCGCCGGGATCTCGTTCAATGTAAACGGTCAGCGTTTATCAGGGAATCAGATTCAGCTCTGCAAGAGACTCTCGCGCGAGCACTTCGGGACTTGGAGGCTGGCCATTGTGGTCAACACGGCCTCTGCGTTCTCGCATTAAGTGCTACAGGGAAGCTAGATAACGTGGAAACTGCCCTTTCTACCGCCCGCGGGTGTAAGTCCCTTCAGCAGCTAATGAGCCGACTAGATAACGACACGACACGGGCAGTTGTTGGTGTGCTTCGGGCTGCACTAATAGCGGGACTCAAACAAGAAGACATTTCCGACGAAAAGTTTCTGAAATTATTGCAACGATTCAGAATTTGGCAAACCGACTTGCTACGTGAGCCATCAAAGGACTATCGCCAGAGTGTTGACCGCTTAGCTGGCTTTACAGAACAACGTTCGGAACAGCACGCTGCGACGATTATTGCATCCATGAGATCAGACATTGGCAGTTTAGAAGCAAGGCGATGGACATTTACTATTGATAGATTGAGAGCGCGATACCAGGGTTTAGTTAGCAAAGCCGCTGTCGATCCAGCATCCCCATATCTTAGCGATCGATATCTTGAAGAATTAGAAAGACAACTCAGGGTCCTAACTGCACATCGGCGAGAACGATGTTGTTACGAAAGTCTGGAGCCGTTGACGAAGCTCCGTGATACCGAATGGAACCGATATCTAGACCAGAGTGCCAAGACTGGCACGTCCGCAATGCGGATTGAGGCATTGATAGCAGAGGCTCACAGGCAGATTGGCAGTATTCTTCATGAACTCTCAGCGAGAGAAGAGTTGATATTGCGTTGGCTTGACGAATTTCGCGCTTTGCCTAGCAGGCCGGCTTCACTGTGGATGCAAGTCTGCCGCTTGGCCTTTGATCTTAGGAATGATGCTCTAGTAAGTGAAGCGATTCAAGAGATAGGTCCAGATGAACGTACCGTGATTGCTGCGAAGAGAGCATTAATGTCAGAAGACTACCAGCAATGTATTGTGCTCTGCGATGCGATTCCCGCAGTATACGCAGTTGATAGACATCAAATGCGGCGTCAAGCCTATGCTGAACTTGCGTTACTTGATCCTGAGAAGGCTATCAATGCATGGCACGAAGGAGTACGTGCGTCGGAGATCGAGCCATCCAGGACCATGCTGAGGCTTGTTAAGGGAGATGCTGCAAGCATCCTATTGGATCACAGATTAAGCCCATTCTGCAGAGGAGATGTCCAGCCCCCCGAAGAGTGGCCGAGCCTTGTCATATCCTGTCGTCAAGATATCGATGAGGTGCTTCATTCGGAAAGTGGTCAGTTTGAGCGGTTCATGGCGGCCGCTATTTACAACGGCCTTCTCGGAGATTCGGAAACCGTGCAGCTCGATAAGATGATCCCAGTGTTTCCAGAGTGGCTGAACCTGGCCGGGCCGCTCAGACTCTTCGAGTACGCCCGAATGTCGTTCAACTCGCGGCGGGCCGATTGGGCACACTTAGCTCTGGAACTGGCTGAAGAACAAGCCCTCAGTATGGAACAGCGGGCTGAGTGCACCAGAATCAGGAGTGCATTAGATAGATCGCTCACAGATGCGCCAGCAGTGCCAGCACCCAATCCGAGCTCGGATCCTCTTATCGCTGCTTTGCAGGCGCGCGGCTACTTTCTGGCCTCCATTGGAACTGGTGGCGACCGTGTAAGTGAGTACGCACAGTGCGTATACGAGTATAGCGGCCCGCACGCCATCAAACTCGAAGTGGCGGCCATTCATCATTTCGTAGAAGGCCGGTATAGAGAAGCTCGGGACGAGGTAGAAGCCCTTCTGTCAATGTTTCCGAATGCCTGGAAATCGTGGGGAGTGCTTTCTCGGGTCCTGCTGGAGAGGCTTGAAAAACTCCGAGTGAACGTTGACGATGAGCCCACCCTAAAGTGGCACACAGAATCCCTCGATCCTGAAATCCTGCTGGCTGTGACAATTTGTAAGATGTGCTCTAGTCACTCAGCAGTGGTGCTCAAGAACCCTTCCGCATGGTATGACTGGCTAAGTCTTTGCCGTATCGCGGATGACGCGGTAGAGTATGAGGTGCTCGCACAAGCCGCAGCGCACTGCAGCGAAGAGGGCGTGGCCTGCATAGCGACGGCCCACGCAGCTATCATTCGTGGCCGTTACGATGAGGCGATACAGATGTATGATCGTGCCGAGGAGCTCGGTGCAATGGGCAGCATAAGTCGCCACAATCGAAACGTCGCCAGACTTCAGGATGGTAGGTATCAGGATATAGTAGACGACCTGGAAGGGTTGTACGCGGATGTTGTGAGGCCACCGGAGGCAGCAGGGCCTGTGGTTACTGCACTGAGACTTGTGGGCCGACCTGAAAGGGCCTTAGAGGTGGCTAGGGAGAACCTCAAGTCTTTTCCTAACGATCCACTCGCTATGAGAATAGCAGCGGAGGTTGAGTGGTCTATAGGGGACCCAGCTACATCGATGTCACTGATCGTCAGGTTAGCTGATGAGTTTCCCGAGGAAGGCGGGGTGACGAAGTTTGAGAGTGAAGACGTTCCAGAGGAGATGTTGCAGCTGATTCTAGGGGACGACTCTCTCATGGAGGAATATGAGAAACTCCGAGTGCCAATCCATTTAATCTCTCGGCAATCCATTTCGCGGAGATATGATTATCATAAAAGTACTGTCAATGGCATAAGCTGTCATAGGAGGAGCTACAGAAAGGGTTTGGGTACGGAGCCGCTAAAGCAACCGATGTTGCTGGATATCACTGCGATTCTTTCGATTACAACTCTTAGGTTGTGGCCTTATCTGAATGCAGCGTTGCAACTGCAAGTGCCCACGTCGGTCTACCAGTCATTACGGCTAGAGCGGGATCAACTCGAGCTTCAGCGGACGAGCGGCTATGAGAAGAGGCATCGCAACGTAAGAGATATCCTGATAAGTCGCAAAGTTCGGTCAATCCCATTCCTCGATCCGCGCCAGCTAGACCCGCCGCGTGAACAGGTCACACTTCGTGAACTCGACGAGCAGCTGTTACGAGTACACGATGCTGTTGAATGCAATAGTTGGAGTAACAGTAGCCGTTGGTCTGTACCAGCGCTTATTAGAGCCGCCGTCGCGAGCAGGAGGCTGACTGAGGCTCAGGCTGCGGACTTTGAGATGGCGATGAAAGATGGTTTTAGGGGTGCAGATTGGAGTCGGGTTGTTGATGAAGAACTGCCAAAGGTGATTCTTCTCTCTGGAGGAGACTTGGATGCTCTAGCCCAAGGAGGTGAATCAGCAACATTCCTGCAGTTGTTTGACGAGGTAATCGTCGGCCCAAGCGCACACCACTGGCTTGGGCGGACGCTCGGACCCTCGCAAGGTATTGAAAGGGGTTACCTACTGGCAAGTAGAGCGCTTCGGGAAATGGAGCAGGCTATAGCGACTGGGATCGTGTTTCTTCGGGTCGATGACAATCGACCCAACTGTGGTGACCCTGCCTATTTGCTGGAACTCTGTTCTTGGGCCAGGCAGGGCTGCCATGTATGGGTGGACGATTCGTGCGTGCGATCACTACTCGCCAATGAAGCTCCAAGTAGTGGGACTGTCAGTACGCTTGAAATGCTAGAAAGGTTAGCAGATAGTGCGGGTTTAGGTGCAGAAATGCTTAATGATCTAGGGATTGACGCATTGCGTACGGGCCTTAGAGACGTGTCTTGGACATCGGCGCTAGTCCATGCGGCTAAGACGCCGGCACATGATGAAGAGTTCGAACTCTGTGTACGCCGCCTATGTGTTGGAATCAAGGAGGGTAGGAACCTTGGGGAAGAGGATAGGAGCGACTATGCTAGGTGTCTATTTGAGAATCTCATGAGATTGGCGACTGTGGAAGATGTTGGCGAGACGTTTACCAGGCGTGCCAGTGTCGTAGTGCTCGACTTTCTTGGTGCAGCAGGTCTTGGCGTCTGGGCGGCCCTGTTTGATGCGCTGACCAAGATCAAGGGCGCATGGGTTCATGATTTTGTCGCTTGGGCATCCGCCGAGGCGTCAGATAGGAGAGCATTTACCTACACGGGGTTTATAAAGAACACATCAAAGGCTGAAATCTATGGCGGCTTGCCGGTGCTGCAAGTCGCTTCGGACCACGAAGGGTTCATGTGTGTATGGAGGACGGTTCGGCAGCTCCGCGACGGTATCATGATGGTTCGATTGCCAGATGGTCGCGAATACTGAGTTCCACGATGAGTAAGCGTTTTTGGAAGCTGTTATCTGTTTGTGTTTCGTATTGGGCTTTGCTTCGGAGATCGAGGCTCTAATTGTCCCAGCGAACTTCCAAGTAGGAGACCGCGTCCCGGTGTTCCGCGAAGGGCAGCTCCCACATAGTGGATATGTAAACTGGATGTTGGCCTGCATACTCACCTTTTAGGAGGCGACTAGCTACATCCGCTCGTCTCGCCGCAGCTGTCGCACTTCATGCACACCCCGTTCCTCACGAGCGTGAACGAGCCGCACGCCTTGCACGGGTCGCCCTCGTAACCCTTCAGCTTCGCGACGCGCATTTGCTCAGAAAGCTGAGCGTTCGGGTTGGTTCGGGTTGGTGCGGGTTGGGACGGAGTGCTCGGGTTGACCCCACCCCCCGGCCCCCTCCCCGCCTCCGGAGAGGGGGAGGTGGCGACCGCCGCGCGGCCTTCCATCTTGCCCACGACAACATGCCCCTTGTCCCGGGCCTCGACCTGCCACGCGGGAGAACCCACGTTGCCCGTCGAGTGGCCGTCAAAAGGGAGGGAGGACTGGTTATCAGGGCCGGTTGGCTTCGCAGCGTCGCCAAATCCTCGCGAGTCGTGCGCCTCCACCGCGAATCCGGGTGCCGTACCCTCGATCTCGCCTTCGTCTTCCTCAAAGTCGAACTCGGGCGTCTGCGAGGGCTTGCTCACCGCGTCGGCGCGGAGGTCCTCCGGCTTCACCTGAACCAGGTCGTACCGTCCGAGGTAGCTCATCGCCAGCTCGCGGAAGATGTAGTCGATGACCGACGTCGACATCTTGATGTTGTCGTGGCCCTGCACGGTGCCGTTCGGCTCGAACCGGGTGAAGGTGAACGCCTCGACGAACTCCTCGAGCGGCACGCCGTACTGCAGGCCGAGCGAGATCGCGATGGCGAAGCAGTTCATCAACGACCGGAAGGCAGCGCCCTCGCGGTGCATGTCGATGAAGATCTCGCCGAGCGAGCCATCCTCGAACTCGCCGGTGCGCAGATACACCTTGTGGCCGCCGACGCGCGCCTTCTGGGTGTAGCCCTTGCGCCGGGCGGGCATCGCGCGCCGCTTGCTGATGTAGCGGTAGACGAGCCGCTCGGCGGCCTGGAGGACCGCATCGGAGTTGGCAGTTTGCAGTTGGCTGTCCGCAGTAAGGCTGCTAACTGCTAGCTGCTCACTGCCTACCGGCGCAATCGCCGCTTCCAGAATCGCCGCTGCGGCGTCGTCGGTCGAGGCGTTCAGCGGCTGCGAGAGCTTGGAGCCATCGCGGTAGAGCGCGTTCGCCTTAAGGCCCAGCGACCACGACAGCCAGTAGGCATCCTTGATCGCGGCGACATCGGCCTCGCCGGGCAGGTTGATCGTCTTGCTGATCGCGCCGGAGAGGAACGGCTGGGCGGCGGCCATCATGCGGATGTGGCCCTCAGCGCTGATGAACCGGCGCCCCTTCTTGCCGCACTTGTTGGCGCAGTCGAACACGGCGAGGTGCTCGTTCTGCAGGTGAGGCGCACCTTCCACGGTCATCGTGCCGCAAACGTATTCGTTGGTGGCCTCGATCTGGTCCTTGGTGAACCCGAGCGACTCCAGCATGTTGAACGACCAGTCGTTGAGCTGCTCGTCGGTGAAGCCGAGCGTGTCCTTGCAGAACTCCTCGCCGAGGGTGAACTTGTTGAACACGAAGCCGACTTCGAACGCGTTCTCGAGGGCGGCGTCGATGGCGTCGAGCTTGTCGTCGGTGAAGCCCTTGGCGGCCAAGGCTTGGCGAGTGATGCCTTCACCCTCCCACGGCAGCGTCTTGTGGCCGACGGTGTACTTGACGATGTCTTCGATCTGGGTGGCCGAGTAGCCGAGGTGGTTGAGGGCGATCGGCACCGACTGGTTGACGATCTTGAAGTAGCCGCCGCCGGCGAGCTTCTTGAACTTCACGAGGGCGAAGTCGGGCTCGACGCCGGTGGTGTCGCAGTCCATGATGAGGCCGATGGTGCCGGTGGGGGCGAGCACGGTCACTTGGGCGTTGCGGAAGCCGTACTTCTCGCCGAGTTCCAAGGCGTCGTCCCACGCCTTGCGGGCCGCCGAGAGCAGGTCGGTGGGGCACTCGTCGGGGTCGATGCCTACGGGCTTGATGCTGAGGCCTTCATACTCGCGCTCGTTGTAGGCGGCTCGGCGGTGGTTTCGGATGACTCGGAGCATATGGGCGGCGTTGCGGTCGTACTTCGCGAACGGGCCCTGCTCCTTGGCCATCTCGGCGCTGGCGGCATAGCTGTCGCCACCCATGATTGCGGTGAGGGCCCCGGCAATGGCTCGACCCTGCGGGCTGTCGTAGGGGATGCCCATCTGCATGAGCAGCGCGCCGATGTTGGCGTAGCCGAGGCCGAGCGTGCGGAAATCGTAGCTCAGCTGGGCGATCTCCTTCGAGGGGAACTGAGCCATCAGCACGCTGATTTCGAGCACGATGGTCCACAGGCGGATCGCGTGCCGGTAGCCGGTGATGTCGAACTCGCCGGTCTCGGGGTCATAGAACTTGACCAAGTTGATGCTGGCGAGGTTGCAGGCCGTGTCGTCGAGGAACATGTACTCGGAGCACGGGTTGCTGGCGTTGATGCGGCCGTCTTCGGGGCAGGTGTGCCACTCGTTGATCGTGGTGTCGTACTGAAGGCCGGGGTCGGCGCTCGCCCAGGCGGCGTAGCAGATATCCTCCCAAAGCTCGCGGGCCTTGAGGGTTTGGGCGACGCTGCCGTCGCTCCGCTTGTAGAGCATCCAGTCGTCGTCGTTCTCGACGGCCTGGAAGAAGGCGTTGGTGGCGCGGACCGAGTTGTTGCTGTTCTGGCCGGAAACGGTGAGATAAGCCTCAGACTCGTAGCCGGTGTCGTAAGTGGCGAACTCGATGCTGGTGAATCCTTGCCCGGCGAGCTGGATCACGCGCTGGATGTAGTTCAGCGGGATCTCGGCGGCTTTGGCCTCCGCGATGGCGGTGCGCAGGGCGGGGTTGGTGCGGGGGTTGTTGTCGTTGGCGCAGGTCCGCATGATCGCGTTCAGGTGGCGCTCGCACAGCTTGGAACCGGTGACGAGTGCGGCGACCTTCTGCTCCTCGACGACCTTCCAGTTGACGAAGGTCTCGATGTCGGGGTGGTCGAGGTCGAGACACACCATCTTGGCGGCGCGGCGGGTGGTGCCGCCCGACTTGATGGCGCCCGCGCTGCGGTCGCCCACGCGGAGGAAGCTCATGAGGCCGCTGGACTTGCCGCCCCCGGAGAGCCGCTCATTCTCGCCGCGGATCTTGGAGAAGTTGGTGCCGACGCCGGAGCCGTACTTGAAGATGCGGGCCTCGCGGGTCCACAGGTCCATGATGCCGCCCTCGTTGACGAGGTCGTCCTTCACGCTGAGGATGAAGCAGGCATGGGGCTGAGGTCGCTCGTAGGCGTTCTGGCTCTCGCGCATTTCGCCGGTCTTGGGGTCTACATAGGTGTGGCCCTGGGGAACGCCTTCGATGCCATAGGCATAGTGGAGACCCGTGTTGAACCACTGCGGGCTGTTCGGCGCGGCGACCTGCTGGGCGAGCATGTTGCACAGCTCGTCATAGAACGCCTGGGCGTCGTCGGCGGTGTCGAAGTAGCCGAAGGTCTCGCCCCAGTGTCGCCAGCAGCCGGCGAGACGGTGAAACACCTCTCGCGAGTCGGTCTCGAAGTCAACGTCGAGCTTGGTGTAGGGGCTGAGGTTTCTCAGTTCGGGCTTGCCGCCGAGGATTCCCGCCTTGCGGAAATACTTCTGGGCGAGGATGTCGGTGGCGACCTGTGACCACTGCGCAGGCACCATGACGCTTTCCATCTTGAACACACTGGACCCATCGGGGTTCTTGATCTCGCTCCGGCGGGGCTCGAAGGGAATTCCCGCGTAAGGGTCGTTGCCAGCAGTCGTGAAATAGCGTCCGATCTTCATCCGTGTTCCTCTTGTGTCTACGTCCCGCCAAGTTCCCTTGAATCCAAATCTAGGGCTAGTGCGGGCGTGAAACCACCATATCTTGGGGTTTGCAGAGTATCAGGACGCAATAGGCTTTTGGAAGGATTCCGCTTTCTTCCCCGAGTTTTTTGGCATTTGGGGAAAAGCTGGGCTGGGGTGGGGAAAGGTCCGGACTCCCCTCTCGTCCGAAGGGATTGTCTTCGAGGGGAGGGGGCAGGGGGGCGGGAGATTGGTGTTATCCTAGGACCATGCTGTCCCTATTACTCTTCGGCCAAGCCCCAACTTCTCGGCAGCTGCTCGACGCATTCGCCGCGAAGATGGCGGCGGCCAAGACGGTGACCGTCACCGCGACCGTGGATACCGAAGAGTTTCCTCGGCCGCAGGTCACCAAGTGGTGGTGGATGAAGGGTGGTTTCTACCGCTATGAGGGCCCAACCGGAACTCTGATCGCTTCGCCTCAGCGATGCTGGGCGTACAAGCCGACGGGCAAGGAATACAAGGTCTATCCAGGTGCCGAGCCCTGGTGGTCGATCGTTAAGGGAACCGGGCTGGGCGAGTTTGGGGGGCCGGGCCAACTTCCACCGATTGGCGCACCTAAGCGGGTGACCTGGCGTGGCATGTCGGTCTGGCGCGTTGAGGTGGATGGCCGAAAGCTCACCAAGGAGACGGTCATGTACTTCTTCTTCGACGTGAAGACCCTTAACCACGTTGGAACCTCCGCAAACCTCGGCTCGATCACCCAAGTGAGGGTCTTTAGGGATCTCAAGCTCGATTCCAAGATCGATCCAAAGTTGTTCACATTCACCCCTCCGAAAGGTTGGAAGCTCGCTAAGGACTGAGCTGGACGACCGGTTCATGCTCCGCCAGGAACCCAAAATCAGCGAACCCGAACCGCACTTTCCGCAGTCTGTATGGAATACCGAAGGTATGCGGCCTAGCCGCAAGTTCATCGGCAACGAGGTGAACCCCCATGAACGAGTCCATCCATGCGATTAATATGTGGTTCCGCGAGGCCGTCCATGCCTCGCTCTGGGACACGCTGGGTCTGAAAGACGAGCAAATCGAGACCTATCTCGGCCAGATGTTGGTGGAGTTTCTCCACTTCGATGGCATCTACAAGCTCCGCGACGAGTCCGGACGCCCGATCAAGGCGGTCACCGAGATGGTGGCCGAAGGCGATGTGCGGCTGAAGGCGAGTTCGTTCGAGCGCGAGCGGGAAGTCCACAAACATGTGGGCGACTTCCTGCTTTTCTGGAGCGGCATGTTTCCCGAGCAGCTGCAGACCCTGCCCGCCCCCGACCGGGTGATCGACTGCGAGAAGCAAGGCGCGTACAGCTACTACGTGGTGTCCACCTTCGACCACGGACGATATGCGGACGAGGCGCCCGTGTTTCGCAAGCTCAGCGAGGAGTTCGAGGCGTGTCGCCTGGGATTGTCGCTGGTGCGTCGGCAACTGGGCGGATTGGCTTCGTAAGTTCCTCGGGTTGGGTCGGGTTGACTCGGATGACCTGACTGGAGAGATCACGTGGGGCAGGGATGCTCTCGTGCCCTGCTTGACGGCTGCTTCTACCTCACCCCCCAACCCCTCCCCTCGAGGACGATGGCCCTTCGAGGAGAGGGGGAGGCCATAATGAGCCATGGCGAGAATCGTCGTGGAAGAGGCAGAGGCGCTGCTCGATCAGGAGATCCAGGTTCTGGACAAGGGATTTGTGCGGCTCGTGGACTACATGGGCAGCGACCAGCGGATCGTCCAGTCAGCGCGAGTGAGCTACGGCGAAGGTACCAAGAGCTTCCGCCAGGACCGCGGCCTCATCAACTACCTGATGCGCCATGAGCACACTTCGCCCTTTGAGCAGGTGATCCTCACTTTCCACGCGAAGATGCCGATTTTCGTCGCGCGCCAATGGGTGCGCCACCGCACGGCGCGGCTGAATGAAATCTCCGGACGTTACTCGATCATGAAGGACGAGTTCTATCTGCCCGATCCCGAGCAGATGCGCGGCCAGAGTGATGACAACAAGCAAGCGCGCAACGACGAAATCGTGCCCGAAGCCCAAGCGATGATCGCCGAGATGGCCGAGGACCAGGCTCAGGTTTACGCCCACTACGAGGGGATGATCGAGCGGGGCCTGGCGCGGGAAATCGCCCGCAACAACTTGCCCTTGTCGCTCTATACGGAGTGGTATTGGCAATGCGACCTCCACAACCTCTTCCACTTCTTGGCGCTACGGCTCGATTCGCACGCCCAATACGAGATCCGGGTGTACGCGGAAGCGATGGCCAAGTGCGCCAAGGCGGTCGCTCCGCTGGCGTACGAGGCGTTCGAGGAGCATCGGCTGCACGCGGTGAAGTTCTCCCGCAGCGAGGCCCAGGCCCTGGCCGCGATGCTCGCTGGCGAAACGGTCGAGCTTGACGAGCGAGGCCGCCAGCAGTTCGAGGCGAAGATCGCGAAGCTGCGCTCGAACTAGTCGACGACCTCGAAGAGCACGCCGCCCCGGAAGGTCTGCGTCACGCGCAGTTTGCCCTCGGCCACCGCGTCGGCGAGGAACACCTTCCACCGACCTTGGACGTCCCCCACCAGCGACTCGCGTTCAGCCTCAGGCAGCGGCCCGGGGGTTTCGCCGAGCCCCATCGCGCCCACCCACCGGCGCACAAACTCAGGGTCGCTCATCCGCAAGTTGACGTAGACCCGCTCGATGCCCAGCTTGCGGAAGCTGGCGATGAGGTCGTCGCTTGAGGTCATGGTGGCATAGCCCATCTCGGTCGAGTGCCCGTAGCTCGCCCAGTAGTAGGGAACATCCAGATAGAAGCCGAAGACTTCGTCATAAAGCGCGACCTTTCCTGTGCCCTGGTTGATCGCCTCGGCGGCCTCATAGAATCCAAGCTTCTGCCGCAGGTACTCCGGTGCCGAAGTGGCACCCAACGCCACGCGGATGCGGTCGGGGTCGAGCAGCATCTCCTTCGCCCAAAAGCCGGTGATCAAGAACTGCAACGATAGGACCGCCCCCACCAAGATCGTTCGGCGAGGCGAAGTCGCCCATGCCCCCAATGCCAATGCCAGGACGGGGGCAAAGCTGACCGCGTACCGGCTTTGTTGGCTCAGCACCACCCACACCGATAACCCGAGCGCGGCCCAAAGCAGCGCCGGACCGAGTTCTCGACGACGCGTCCCGAGCGCCCCCGCGAACAAGCCCAGCAAAATCGGAAGCCCGATGGCGCCGAGCGGATTGCCGGTCGCCCCAGATGCGCGGCCCTGCTCGTCGATGACCAGTTTCTGGCCGGGATTCACGTAGCGCCCGGGCTGGTAGGCGAGACCGAGCACCGCGTGGGGAACAGTCCACGTACCTTCCCACGGTACGCCGAACGTGTCCTGCTCATTCCGATAAACATCAGCCTGGTTCTGATCCCAGTTCTTACCGCCGAAGTGCTCATACAGGAAGGGGTACACCGGATTGCCGGTCCACGCAAAGTTCTTCGCGTACCAAGCTCCGCCCACCGCGAGCGCGATCAGCGCCGAAGCACCGACCGTCCGAAGTGCCCGACCTCGGTTGGAAGAGTCCCAGACCAGCTGACCAGCAACGATCGCCAGAGCCATTGCTGACGCGAGGCCGGTGTACTTCGTGCCGATCGCAAACCCGAGGAGGATGGCCCCGGGCAGCCACGGCTCATCGTGGGTGAGCGAACGCAGCAGCAACCACGCACCTAAACCCGCGTAAAGGCCGTGCGCGACGTCCAGATAACCGGTGCCGGTCTCCCAAACGATGACCGGGGCGGTGGCGAACGCGGCGGCGGCAATCAGTCCGGCGCGGGGTCCCCAATACTGGCGACCCAGCCCAAACAAGGTCAACACGCCGAGCAGCGTGTAACTGATCGTGAATGCCTTCGCGCCCGCTTGGCCGCCCCAGACCAGCCCCCAAAGAAAGAGGTTGTCCACCGTGAAGGGGAAGTTGCTGTGGTGGATGAAGCTGACCGGCTCGATCTGCCCGGCGGCCAGCCACATCTTTGGAACGGCGAGATGGTAGGCGATCGTGTCCCAATCGAGCGCGGTGCTGGGGGCGAGGGCGCCGATGAGGCCGACGAACAATGGCAGCGCGATGGTGGCCACTCCGACCCACTCGGCACCCTCGGGCCGGCGGCCGATGATCCGCATCGGCTGGCGAACCAGGTTCACCGCGCCAATCAAACCGATCAGTCCGACGACAAAGATGCCCCATCTCAGTCCACCCGGGAGGAGCCCGATGAAGAGGGTCAGCAACCCCACACTGCCAAGGCCGATAAGGCCGCTGACTCCGGTCCCGGCCGCCGGATGCAAGTGCTCGACGTACTTGCCGACCAGCAGCCGTCCCCAGCCAATCATGGCTACGGAGAAGACAAGGGTGATCAGGACGCCCAGCATGTTCCGGTTAGGATACTGCGTAGAGGCGAGTGTGGAGTGTCGAATGGAGAGTATCGCAAGGTTTAGCGCGGTACGAATCCCCCGCGCCTCGTCGAACTTGGATATCGCTGATCGTGGCTGGCGGATGAATCGTGCCGCCGCATCGAGCGGCCCTGCTAGATCTGGGACCGCCGCGTGTGCGGCCCCGCTAGTCAGATTATTGCCGCCACCAAGGCACTGGGGTGCCCGTGCGGAACGTGGGGGTGTAAGGTCGTCCGCTTTCGATCGTGTCGGCAACCTCGAGCATCATTTGGCGCACGGAGTCCCGCCAGCCGTTTGACTCATCAGGCGCAGGGATTTTGGCGGCGGCTCGCAGCGCCTTAACGGAGCGCTTGTCCCCAAACTTGCCGAGGTACAGCGTGGCCATTTCGCGTGTTCTGCTCGACGGGGCGGTCAACGCGGATTCAAGGGTGGTTCGCTCGGACTTGCCGACCCGCTCGGCGAGGGTTTGAATGGCCCCGACGGCGAGGAAGCCCTCGCGGTCGCCCGTGAGAATGGCGCGCACTCTCGGGATCGCGGCGAAGTCACCGAGTGAGGCGAGCCAAATGTCGGAGAGGATGCGAATCTGTCGCATGCCCCCGTAGTCCCAGACTACGAACAGGCCTTCTTCGGTGTTTGGATCCTTCTCTGCCCCCGCGGCTTTTGCGCGGATCTCGCGGACCATCGGGATGGTACGCGAGGCTGGGGCAAGCCGGAGGTACGTCGGGATCAGTCTGCGAGCTAGCTTGAAGTCAGCGGTCAACTCCCGCTCGAGCAGGTCCGCCGCCTTGGGGACGAGGGTCTTCGGCAACCGCTTACTCTCTTCCAAAGCGATGACCGCCCTTTGCCTCCGCTCAGGGACGTTGGAGTTGAGAAGCGCAACCAGTCCATCCAGACTCGCCTTGCCGGGAATCTTCGAGAGGGTGGGGATTATGTTGCCGCCCGGCCCCTTTGGGTTCCTCTCGAGCGACTTCAGAAGTACGGGGACAACGCCCGGAGTCTTGCGAAGGAGTGCTTCCTCGACAACCCACTGGGGATATTTGGGCAGCAGTTCTAACAACTCGTCGTCCTTCGCTGGCCAGACGACCACCGCGACTTCGCGCGGTGCATGGGCTTTCGATGCGATGAACCTGCCTTCAAGCGCCCGATCAAAGAACTGCTCGACGCGCTCTCGCGTGATGGGGCGTCGCAGCCATTCGGGCCGATTCGATTGGCCTTGTGCCGGGGCTCCAACAAGCCATAACCCCGCAAGCAGCACTCCAGCGATGGTGCGCCCCATAGTCTGGGAACGCACGGCCCACCTCGTTAGGTTCCCAAACAAGGCGCGTGAGTACTCCCCCTCTCCTCGAATGGCTCGTTTCGAGGGGAGGGGGCTGGGGGGTGGGGAGAGCTAAGCTAACTCGCCTGGCATTTGCGGACGCGGCAACCCGCAGCCTCATGGGAGAGCGTGCACTCGCCCAATCGTAACCGGCAAGTGGATCGGGACCCGTCCAGTTCTTGCGTTGAATCGCAGCCACGGGATGATACTTGCCCGTGGATTGGATGTGACCGGCGGCACGTATCATCCACCGGCTACGACTACGCTTCCCGTGGGACCTGACGTGCCGCTGCATCAAGCGGCCCAGCTAGAATCTCCCAAACCTGTGACGCAGCAGCGTCCAGAATGCTTCGGGTGCATCCGTCCAGCGGATCTTCTTACCGGCGGCCTTGGTGCGAGGCTCGTAGCGAATCGGCACTTCGTGAATCCGATGCCCGAGCCGGATCGCCTTCGCCGTCGCTTCCGGGCAGAACTCGAACCGATGGCAAATCAGGTGCATATCCAGCAGCACGTCCCGCCGAAACGCCTTATAACAGGTCGCTTCGTCGGTGATCTTGCGGAAGTAAAGCAATCCCACCGCCCACGCCAGCAGCTTGTTGACGATCTTGTTCGGCAGGGCCATGCCTTTGGGTAGGCCGCGGGCGAAGCGGGTTCCGTAGACCACGGCTTCTTTGCCTTCGAGGATCGGCCCGACCACGGACGGAATCTCTTCGGGGAAGTACTCGAGGTCGGCATCCTGAATGATGACGGCTTCGCCGGTGACGAACGGAAGCGCCTTGCGGATCGCCGCGCCTTTGCCGCCTGAGACCTCGTTTCGAACGACCACGATGCGGTCGCCGAAGCCGGCGAGGATCTGCGGAGTCTTGTCCGTGCTGCCGTCGTCGACGACGATCACCTGCATCCGCAGGGGCAACGCCAAAAGACGCTCGACCACCTCGGCGATGGTCGCTTCTTCGTTCTTCGCGGGAACGATGGCCGTGACTTGCGGGGCAGTGTCCTCGGGCACCGCGCAAGGATACCGCTCACGGCGATCGCCGCAATGCAGATGGAACCGTTCGGCGTACCATGTAAGGAAGAGATGGCGAGCGCGCTTTGGATTCAGGCGGAGCAGGAGATTCGCGATCGGTTGGAGCACACCGAGGGCATTGAGTTGCATCGGGATGACCGCGCGCTTGAAATTGCCGCTCCCGCGTTCAAAGTCTGGATGACCGATGAGGAGTCGGAACTCATCGTGTGGGCGGGCGAGCACTGGCACGAGCACTTTGAGGATCCCGAAGCCGCCGCGAACTGCCTGTGTTGGTTGCTGACCCCCTTCTATCGGCTGGTCGAGGATTACGAGGACGACACGATTCTGGAGGCGTTCATCGAGCGGTTTTGGCAGGGAGAATGGGAGGAGATGTCCGGCGGGCCTGTCTACGTCGAGCGCGGCACCCAAGTCCGGGCCAACCGCCGGGTGATCCGCCAACATGCGGTTCTCTCCCCCGGGGCGGTCGAAGAACTCGACGAGTGGCTCGACCACGAGGGGCTACCGCCCGATTCCGAACTTGGGGTGCGCGAAGTTGAGGTCGATCGATTGATCGGCATCAGCCCGGAAGAGTTGAAGGCCGAATCCCTGTTTGAAGACGACGACCCAATGTTCGGTGAACTGCTGGACGCGCTCCACGACGAGGAAGGGCCCTACGACCTGACCGCGGGCGAAGACTGGTTTGAAGTCAAACCCCACGCTGAGGACAGCTTTGCGGTGCGCGTCGAGCGCGTGGGCAAGGTCAACCGGGTCATCGCCCGTGGCGCGATCTATGAAGGTGAACCCATGGAGGTCGCCAGCCAGGCAACCCTCTTTCTGCGTGGTTTTGCCCGGGTGGTCGAGGAGTATGCGGGCGATCGGCTCAAGTCGGTCACCTTCGAATGTTACGGCCCCGGTGGGTGGTCAGTCGATCGGCTAGGCCCACGATACGCTAGTTGGTTGGCGCGGCTCTGGAGGACCACCGAGCGGCGCTACTGGCAACAGCGCGTCGAGATGGGTTTGGAGGTCGTGCCTCAAGGAGACGTCGATCTCGACGACAGCGGCTGGCCCCGCGACAGCCGATGGGGATGCCATCGGGAGCCCGTGCCCTGATGGATTTGAGCCGCTACTTCGATCACGCCGCTACCACGCCCGTCGCCCCCGAGGTCATCGACGCGATGGCTCCCTATTGGCGCGATGTGCCCGGCAACGCAAACTCGATTCACCAGTTCGGCAAGGAAGCCCGAGATGCGGTTGAAGAAGCCCGTTATTGGATTGCGGAGGCGATCGGCGCAACGGATCCCTACCAGATCGTCTTCACCTCCGGCGCGACCGAGTCGAACAACTGGGTCTGGAACAAGTCCATCGACATGCTCGTCAGTCCGATCGAGCATAGTTCCTTGCTGGTACCCGCCGGGTCGTCTCAGCTTGAGATCAAGGACTGGACAGTCGGAGTCAGCGACCTCGAAGTTGCCGTGATGGCGGTCAACAACGAGACGGGAGGCATGCCCACCTTGCGCGGCACGCCCTATCTGCTTCACGTCGATGCGACGCAGGCGGTCGGCAAAGTGCCCTGGTCGGTCGGCGATGCGTCTTGGGCATCACTCAGCGCCCACAAGATCGGCGGCCCCAAAGGGGTGGGGGCGCTCTACATTCGCGATGGTGTCATCAACCCCATGATCCTCGGCGGGGGCCAAGAGTCAGGCCTGCGTGCGGGAACGTTGAATGTGTCCGGGATCGTCGGCTTTGGTTGTGCTATTCGGCGGGCGGTCGCGCATCAGGAAGCCGCCTACGCGCACGCCACCCGCCTGCGGGAGATTGTGCTTGAGCGGCTCGTCGGGGTGCAGGGCATGCGGGTAAACGACGCCCCGCGTCAATCCCCGCACATTCTGAGCCTCAGCTTCCTGGGCTTGCTGGGCGAGACCCTGGTCATCGAACTCGACCACGCGGGTTATGCCATCTCCAGCGGCGCTGCCTGCAGTGCCGGAGAAGACAAGGAAGAAAGCCCGGTTCTGCGGGCTTTAGGGGTGCCCGCGGAATGGAATCGCGGAACGATACGTATCAGCTTTGGGGAGACCAACACGGAGGCTTCGGCAGCGGGTTTGGCAAGGGCATTGGCCGCTGCCGTGGAAAATGTGCGGGGATTGGGTCAGAAGTCTTAGGATCATGCAACTTCTGGCGACCGATTCAGCGTCTAATTGCAGGTTGGCACGAGGCATGTCGCGCCAGCGTATACACACTTAGACCAATTCGACCCGCCCAGAAAGAAACTTCCGTCGATTTTTAGCGGTTTTCTTGCATTTGGGCAAGAGTCGTGTTACGTTATAAGAAGAGCCTGGAAATGTAGGCTGCTGACCGATTCAACGGCGAATCGTTGAGGCAACGGCGCGAAGGCGCCAAAGAAGGAGAACGATAACCAGAATGGCTGGAGAAAACGGAGTTGCCACAACGCCCCGACGGGGGAGAGCGATCACGGTTCGTACCCCGGGTCGGCATTCATTTGCCGACGCGAATACGCGACCTATGCTCGACGATCCCGCTGCGGAGACCGATGAGGATCTGCTCGATCTTGAGGATCTCGAAGAAGTAGAAGAGGGCGAGGCCCCGCCACCCGACGATTCCGAAGAGCTCGAAATGTGGATGCGCCAGACGCGGCGCGCCCACCTGCTGACCCCGGGTCAGGAAGAAGACCTTGCCAAGAAGGTTCAGGCCAAGGACTTGGTCGATCAGGGCAAGTATGTCGATGCGCTCAAGCTACTCAAGCGCGAGCACAAGGGTTACACCGAGTTCGACATCGAGATCATCCGCCGCGAGGGCCGAGCGTCCAAGCAGCACCTGATTGAGTCGAACCTTCGCCTCGTGGTGTCGATCGCCAAGAAGTACAACGCGCGCGGCATCCCGCTCGCCGACCTCATTCAAGAAGGCAACCTCGGTTTGATTCGTGCCGTCGAGAAGTTCGACTGGCGGAAGGGCTTCCGGTTCTCCACGTACGCCACGTGGTGGATCCGTCGCGCCATTGCCCGCGCGATCATCAACCAGGGCCGCACGATCCGCATCCCGGTCTACGTCGCCGAGTTGATCAACAAGGTCGTCAAGACGGCGTCGCGCCTGCAGCAAGAGTTGCAGAGGGAACCGACCGAGGAGGAGATCGCCCGCGAGGTTGGGCTGTCGATCGACCGCGTGCGCGAGATGATGCGCGTGGCCGTCGAGCCGATTTCGCTCGAGACTCCGGTCGGTGAGAAGGACAACAGCTCGATCGGCGACTTCGTGCACTCCACGAACATGCCGACGCCGAGCGACGTCACGTGGACGCTGATCCGGCGCGAAGAACTGGACGGCATCCTCGGCCGCTTGACGAGCCGCGAACGCGACGTGGTGCGCCTGCGCTTCGGTTTGGACGACGGTCGCTCACGGACGCTCGAAGAAGTTGGTGCCGAACTGAACGTCACCCGCGAGCGGGTGCGCCAGATCGAGCTTCGCGCGATGAAGAAGCTGCGCCACAT
>JANJUB010000176.1 GCA_024710805.1 Fimbriimonadaceae bacterium
GGCGCTGTTGCAGGGGCGGATTCTTCCGACAACGGAAGCCGTAGTCAACTTTTTCGACAAGTTCTATAAGAGGGGCGAGAACGGCAAGCTGATCATGCACCCCTCGCAGTCGCTCGAGACCTGGTGGGACTGTGTCAACCCCATGCCCGAGGTCGCGGGGCTCCATGCCATTCTCGACAAGCTCTTGGCCCTGCCACGTGAGAAGGTGCCAGAAAAGCTCCGAAAGCACTGGGACTCCTTCAAGTCCAGCTTGCCGGATCTTCCCGTTCGGATGATCGACGGCAAGCCCGCGTATGCCCCGGCTGAGAAGTTCGCGCAGAAGAGCAACGTGGAGAACGGAGAACTGTACGCGGTGTTCCCATTCCGGCTGTCATCGTTCGAAAAGCCGAATCGAGACCTCGCGGTTCGTGCCCTCGAGCATCGGTGGGACCGCGGCAACTCGGGTTGGCGGCAGGACGACGTGTTTATGGCGTACCTCGGCCTGACGGAACAGGCCCGCCAGAGTGTGGTTGCGAGGTCGCTCAACTACGACCGTCGGATGCGGTTTCCCGCCTTTTGGGGGCCGAACTACGATTGGACTCCCGATCAAACGCATGGCGGCATCCTCATGAAGGTCACCCAGTCGATGCTGATGCAGACCGATGGCGACCGGATTTTCCTCTTGCCCGCCTGGCCAAAAGACTGGGAGGTGTCGTTCAAACTCCACGCGCCGAAGAAGACCACGGTTGAGGGGACGGTGCGGAGTGGGAAGGTTGTCGACCTGAAGGTCACGCCGGCAAGTCGCCGAAAAGACATTGTGGTGGTCGGGAGTTGAATGAGCCAGATCCTCGCCTCTCTCGAGAGGACGCTGTGCGAGGGCCTCGCTCAGTCTCGGCAGACCCTTCATTTGGATGGGTTTGCGATCTACTGGACGCCCGATGATGCCACGCCTTGGAGGAACTACGCGGTTCCCAAGCTTGATGCGGACGCAGGACAAGTGCAGGAACTGATCGCCGCGAACGCGGCGATCAACCGACAGCCCCGACTCGAGTTCTTCGCCGAGCGATATCCAAAGCTGGCGGTTGAGTTGACCCGAGCTGGATTCGGCATCGAGATGGAGGCGCCGGTGATGACCCTGACCGTCGAGCAGTGGACGCCCGCGGGATCTGGGCATGTGACCGTAGCATCGCCCGATGACGTGTCTTTGATCGACTCGATCACGGATGTGGCTTTCGGAGCCGTGTCGACCGAAGCGCAGCAGACCGCGACCGAGAAGGCGATTGCTGAGGGCCGTTACTTAGCCGCGCTTGCATGGGAAGACGGCATCCCGGTCAGCGCGGGATTCGCGATCGGCAATGCTCAGGTTCGTGAGATCGCCGGGGTGGCCACGCTGCCCGAGTATCGCCGACGTGGACACGCCGGAGCGGTGATTCAGGCTCTCCTAAGGCGTTTCTTTGAGGCGGGTGGGGAAGTCGCATGGCTCACGCCAGGAGACGCGGGTGCCGAGCAGCTCTACACCAAACTGGGCTTTGTTGCCGCGGGTACGCAACTCAACATGGCCCTCGTCGACGAGGCTTCTTCGTCATAGTTTGGAAAGTTCACCGCCAAGTACGCAAGCACGGAAGTTGGATCACGTATACTGCGGTCAACATGGAGCCGACCGACGTTGGCAATCCGAACTACTACCACCAGGTAGTGGACTGCCAGTGGGCGTGCCCCGCCCACACCAATGTTCCCGAGTACATCCGCCTGATCGCCCAAGGGCGGTTCGACGACGCCTACATGGTCAACCGGGATTCCAATGTGTTTCCGGGGATTCTTGGCCGTACGTGCGACCGTCCTTGTGAACCCGCGTGCCGCCGAGGCCGAGTGGAAGACAAGCCCGTCGCGATCTGCCGCCTGAAGCGCGTCGCCGCCGACCACAAGTCGGACATCCGCGACCGTCTGCCCAAGATCCCCGACGTTAAGAACGGCAAGCGGATCGCCCTGATCGGTGCCGGGCCAGCGTCACTGACCGTCGCGAACGACTTGATGCCCCTCGGGTACTCGTGCACGATTTTTGAGGCCAAGCCGTCCGCCGGTGGTCTCATGCGCGTGAACATCCCCTCCTTCCGCCTGCCCGCCGAAGTTCTCGACGAAGAGATCGGCTACATCGTGGACATGGGGGTCGAGGTCCGCTATAACACGCCGATCAACAGCATGAAGGCGCTCCTCGATGAGGGTGGCTACGACGCCGTGTTCGTCGGCAGCGGCGCGCCGAAAGGCAAGGAACTTGAACTCCCTGGCCGGTACGACAGCGACCAGGTGTTCATCGGCATCGAGTGGCTGGCCAACATCCATTTCGGCCACGTCAGTTCGGTCGGCGAGCGCGTGCTCATCATCGGCGTCGGCAACACGGCCATGGACTGCTGCCGCTCCTCGAAGCGCCTGGGGGCTACGGATGTCAAGGTCATCGCGCGCAAGACGCGCAAGTACTTCAAGGCATCGCCTTGGGAGCTTGAGGATGCCGAGGAAGAGCAGGTCGAGATTCTCGAGAACCTGTCGCCGGTCCGCTACTTGGTCGAGGACGGCAAGCTCGTCGGCATGGAGTTCGACCGTTTCACCTCCGAGGAGGTCGACGGACAGCTCGTGCAGACTCCCGCCGGGCAGGTCACCATCCCCTGCGATACGGTCATTCTTGCGATTGGCCAAGAGAATGCGTTCCCGTGGATCGAGCGCGACTGCGGCATCGAGTTCGGCAAGTGGGATATGCCGGTGGTGGACAAGACCACCTTCATGTGTTCGCGCGAAGGCGTGTTCTTCGGCGGCGATGCCGCGTTCGGCCCGCAGAACATCATCTGGGCAGTTGCCCAGGGCCACGAAGCCGCGATCTCCATCCATCAGTTCTGCAGCGGGCTGTCGGTCTCAGATCGTCCTCCCCATGGCCAAACGTTGACCAGCACCAAGATGGGTCTGCACGAATGGTCGTACAGCAACAACTTCGACCCCCGCAGCCGGCAGAAGATGAAGCACGTGGATCTACCGATCCGCTTCTCGAACATGTCGATCGAGGTCGAGGAGGGCTTTACCGAGGAGCAGACCCGCGCTGAGGTCGAACGGTGCTTGAACTGCGACATCCAGACGCATTTCACTGCGTCGCTTTGCATTGAGTGCGATGCGTGCATCGACGTCTGCCCTACGGACTGTCTGACGATTGCTGTCAACGGGGAACAGGAGGAGATCGAGTCGCGGCTCTTGGCCCCGCGTCTCGACCCGCACCAGCCTTTCTACGTGTCGGATTCTCTGAAGCAAACGAGCCGGGTGATGGTGAAGGACGAAAACCTTTGCCTCCACTGCGGCCTCTGCGCGGAGCGGTGTCCGACGTACGCGTGGGACATGCGGCGGTTCGTGCTGCACTTGCCGAAGGCCGGCGACGCTCCGCCATCGGGGCTCACGCCGATTGCGACCATCGGTGCCACCGGCGGATAGGTTGGTCTCCGGGTTCACCCTTCCCCTTTGCAGGGGAAGGACTGTGAGCATAGCGTACAGGGATGGGGTGATTCGCGTCAGGTAGCCTTCCACCCCACCTCTTCGCGCGTGGCGCGAAGGTCCTCCCCTGCAAGTGGAGGAAATCTTGCTCAGCGAACAGGGATGGGCTTCAGTTCACTCCACCAGGTCAGAGCCCTGCGTCAAGAACTGACTCATGGGGTTCTCTGTTGGAGCATAGGATAACACGAGGTCGCGGAAGCGCGGGTAGTCCTCAAGGTAGATCGGAATCGTCAACTCGCGCGACGGCTCACCCACGCTGATGACCAGATAGGGCAAGCGAGGAAGTAGGCACTCGCGACGGCAAGCCGTGATCTCGCCCCATTTCACTCTCGAATAGGCTCCGCCCCGATTGTAGGCCCGCAGGCCCCGTGGGCCGACTCCCACCCAATAGAACCACCGAGCAACCTCGAACGCAATCCAGTGTAGGGCGAAAATGGACGCAAAGAGCTCGGCAATCATTTGCTCGTACTTGCCGCCGACTCCAAAGAGCGCCCATGACGCCGTGCCACTGACCGCGACTATCGACCCCACTCTCAACGCGCGAAGACTGCTGTAGAAGCGATGGTCCGTGAACCCAGGGCTTGGATTTGCCGCAGCCACGTGGCGGTTTTACCTCTCGGGTCGGCTTTGCCAGAGCGTCGGATTTGCGCATGGGGGGCCTATGGCAGAGCATGGTCTGGGAAATGGCATCTGACCGTGCAACAGATGCGGACTTGGGGGATCGTGAGGCTCCTCTCGCTCGTCATCTCAGTGAGACTCGTTCCATCCTGATCACCCGCTTTAGAGCTACTATAGCCGGTTCGTGTTTTCAACCTAGGCGAGCCTGCCATAATCGGGACGATACGAGGGCATTCGCCCATGAAAAGCAGAATAAACGACTTCGCCTTTAAAATCGCGACCGCCAACGGAACCGGCTCTGCGAGCGCGAACGGCCTGATCATGCAGGCCATCTTCCGGATGGGCATCCCCGTCACCGGCAAGAACCTCTTTCCATCGAACATCCAGGGTCTTCCCACGTGGTACGAGATCCGGGTCAGCGAGGCCGGCTATACCGCCCGTACTCCGATCTTCGACCTCATGGTCGCGTTGAATCCCGCCACATTCGATCAAGACGTTTCCGAAGTCACGAGCGGTGGTTGGCTGCTGTACGACTCGACTTGGCCGCTGCTCGAAGAGAAGATGCGCCCGGACATCACGTACATCGGTGTGCCGATGGCCGACCTGTGCAACCAGGCGTTCGAAGGGGTCCGCAACCGGATCCTCATGAAGAACATCGTCTACGCGGGCGTGCTGGCGGCACTACTTGGTATCGACCGTGATGAACTGATCAAGCTCACGCAAGAGAAGTTCGGCAAGAGGCCCGCGCTGCTGGAATCGAACCAGCAGGCGATTGAGCTCGGCTATCAGTACACGGCACAGCACTACGAGTGCCCGCTTCCGATTCATCTCGAGCGTCGCGACGCGACCAAGGACTCGATCCTCATCGACGGCAATACTGCCGCCGGGCTGGGGTGTCTCTACGCTGGGGCCACGGTCGGAGCCTGGTATCCGATCACACCTTCGACCTCGCT
>JANJUB010000020.1 GCA_024710805.1 Fimbriimonadaceae bacterium
GCGCAGAGTCTGCCGCCCCACCATGCAAACTGCGGCCCAATCCCGCAATCAGAAGTGGGATTGCCTCACGGGCCTTTAGACGGCCCAACCCCAGAGCAGCCCACCTTGCGGTCTCCTCATGAGCGAGACCCGCCATGATTACCGGAACATCGTCATGAGTTCCGACGAGGTCAAGCCCGCGCATCGCGGCACGCCTCTCCTCAACCGATCCGTGAAGTGCTCGGTCGAGGCACCACGGGCGCAACTCCGTGTCCTTGCATTCGGCACGCAAGCCGACCACGAACTCAAGATCAACGTTCGGGAGTGATCCGAGATTTCGCACCTTGGGCAGGAATCGCTCGCTAGCCACGATAATCGTCTGGATCTCTTCCGTGTGCCCCTCAACAAAGCCAGACTCAAGCGCCTTGATCACCCTGTCGACCAGCTGAGCTCCGCGCAAAGGCAGGCTCACAAAGCTAGCCGCGAGTCCTAATGCGAGGAGCATGCTCTTTACGACGCTACAAGGGAAAGGGTCGTCACGACTGATCCAGACTACGGTCTTCGTCAGACACGGACGTTGTCAACAGGTACAGTCTCGTTCAGCCAACTCGGGCAAACCACGGATGTTCGACCAATACTCCCGGCGGACATCCTCATCGATCCATACCGGCTTGTTGCTCGCATAGAGCCGATCACCGCCGTCCCGCTTGCAGCCTGAGATCCAATACGACTCGCCCGTCTTCACGTCGTAGTAGTTGGCCTTGTAGCCACCCTTAAGACTTCTAAACTCACGGCCAGCGTAGTAGAGCGTCGCACCTGTCTTTGAAGCGGTGACCCGGCCAATTCGAGCATCGTCGCTGTTGAGCTGGTCTTTCCGCTCGATGTACATGATTCGCCCTTTTCGACGGGGTGGATTCTGCATGGTCCCTGAGATATACCTTCTTGAGCCAGTGGAGCCTGTTTGCGCCACAGAGTAATCGCATTGGGCTATCCTCGATCATGGCACAGACCCTTAAGAAGCGCTCGATCCCCATTGCTGTCGCGGCGTTTCTGAAGCGCGTACTGCGCAGGACTGTAGGTATGGAGCCAAGCCCTCAATACGGCGAGAACATTGCGCAGCGATCCAAGCAACTCCTCGACGGTTTGAGTCTGGACGAGGGGAGCCTAGCATTCAAGATCGCTCTCGAAGAGCTACGGCGCGAGTTTGATCTTCTCGACGAGGAGGCTGCATTGATTCCCGAGGGGCTTGAGTTGCAGAAAAAGGTGGTGGAACTTGCGGGCCGCTATGAAATCGCCGATGTGCTCGTTCGAGACATGCTCACTAAGCCTCCGGTCGTGAGGCTGTTTAGTTGCATACTGGTCGACGCGGCAAAGGCAGGGGCAAGCCAGATCAAGTTCGATTTCTTTCCCGACCAAGAAGGCTTCTCTGTTCAGTTGTGGGTCGGCTTAGTCTGGACAGATATGATGAACCTGCCGACCGTCCTAGAGCTACCGTTGCGTGGGGTTATCGCGAGGGTCGAGGGCCTTGGAAACGAAGCCGCCTGTCCACGCTTCCAAACGCCGATGCCCCAGAACCTGGAGTTTCGTTGGCGTGACCGCCAACAACTCGTGATCCACCTGAGCTTAGATTAAGAGTGGCACCCCTCCAGGGTGCGGTTCACGTTGACGGCGGTAACTCTGGGTCTGCGACCCGCGGCTAAGTTCTACGATCCCTCCGGGATCGAGTCCGGGTCAGGCGAATCATTGACCATCTTGATGAATTCCACGAACGTCGTTCGCTCGGCGATGAGTCGAGCCGTGAGAGCGTCATCAATGCGGAAGCCAAGTTCCTCCTGGATGGCGAGCAGGATTTCCACCTCGTTGAGGTCGCCGTATCTCAGCACGAACATCAACTCCACCGGGTCGAGCGGGTGGAACGTGCTGCCTTCCGGATACGCATGCTCGATTACGATCCGCTCGATCGTTCGCCGGATGTTCTCGTCGTAGGTGTATGAAGCCCAAGCCGACTCCGGCACCGGGCCACGTTTGATCGTCTGCTCGACGAGCGCCATTTCCAGCGCGATCTGGCGCCGGTAGCCGACCGTCCAACCGATCACAGGAATGCGGTCAACCCAGGTTCCAGGCTGCTCGTGATTCGGCGGATCTTGCAGGAGCGGAAAAGCTTCGTCCAAGGTACAGACCCAGTGTACGCGACACCTTCGATCACGACCGTGGTTCATACTGCGATCAGCTATCGATTGTTTTCGGGAGGAAACACCATGCACACCATGATCGCATCCGTTCTGCTGGCAACCACGTTCGCCAGTCCCAGCCAAGAACCCATGATGCCGCCGCCGCCGAAAGAGCTCAAAGCAATCAGCTGGATGCTTGGCGACTACACGTCTAGCCTAACTATGTACGAGCCCGGTCAATCCGAAGGTAGTCCGAGCCCTGGAACCGTCAGCTCAAAGATGTCGATGGGCGACATGTACATCGAGTCGCGCTTTACCGCCGACATGGGTGGCATGCCCATGACGGGCCTGCAGCTCACCAGCTACGATGCCGCCAAAGGCGAGTACATGGCCTATTGGTTCGACAGCATGGCACCCGGCGTTCTCGAACTTCGCGGCAAGCTGAAGGGTCAGGTGTTGACGCTCGTGAGCAAGCCCGGCCCCATCCCCGGTATGCCAGGCAAGCACGCATTTCGCGCGACTTACGGTCTCAAGGGAGGCGGCAAGTACCTCTTCCGGCTCGAAATGAACTCCGGCCGAGGCTTCTACAAGATGATGGAAGGCATGAACACGAGGCCCTTCCCACAGTAGGATTCACTCATGCCAAGGTTCCTCGTGTCCATCCACCACCCGGACACCTACGACCCGTCTATCGAGGACGAGCAGATGACCCGCGACATCGACGTGCTCAACGATGAGATGGTCGCGGCGAAGGTCCGAGTGTTCGTCGGCGGTCTACACCCCGCGCGGTACGCCAAGTCGCTTCGGGCCGAAGCGGGTGGGGTCTCGGTTGCCGATGGCCCATATCTCAACACCGACGAGCACGTCGGCGGGTTCTGGGTGCTCGAGTGTGCCGATATGGACGAAGCGATCGAGTGGGGGCGGAAGGCCGTCGTCGCTTGCCGCGCTCCAGTGGAAGTGCGCCAGATTCACTGATCGGCGTCATCGAGCGAGTGGCTGCGCCGGTAGATCGTGTGATACACGAGACCGACCATGACCGCCCCACCCACGAAGTTGCCCAGGGTTACCGGGACGAGGTTCCGGAGCATGTCCATCACGCCGACTTCGGCACCCAGCATCATGCCGAGGGGGATGAAGTACATGTTGGCGATGCTGTGCTCGAACCCCGCAGCTACGAAGGCGGACACGGGAAACACGATCGCGACGACACGATCGGTAACCGTCCTTCCGGCCATCGCGAGCCACACGGCCAGGCATACGAGAAGGTTGCACAGGACGCCCTTGAGGAATGCCTCGGCGAAGGGCAAGTTCACCTTGGCAAGAGCGATCGCGCCTGCCGTTTCGCCGACCGATTCACCGTTCATGCGTGCATATCCCGAGAGCGCGACGAGAGTCGCAAGGCCGGCCGCGCCCACGAAGTTGGCCACGTAGACGATGGAGAGATTCGCGAGCAGCTTCCTCAGGCTGATCCGGCCCGAAACGTACGCCATGACGAGCAGGTTGTTGCCGGTGAATAGCTCTGCGCCCGCAATGACCACAAGGATCAGCCCCAGCGAAAACACCACTCCCGCAAGGACCCGACCAAGAGCAAAGCCCAGCGTGCCGTCGCTGAAAACGAGCGTCGCAAACAACGCTCCCAGGCCAATGAACCCACCGGCGAGGATGCCCAACGCAACCATTGGAACCGGCGGGAGGTTCGCTTTTCGAACACCTACGGTCTCGACCCGCTCGGCGATCTCGCTGGGAGAGTAACAATCGAAACCGAAGAGTTCGGCCATCCAAAGGGATGTTACTCGCCCTACGCGGAGTTCAACTCACCCCGGCATGATCCCGTAGTCAGCCTCCTTGAGCATGCCATCGATGTACACCAAGATCACAAAGAACGATGGGGCGAGGTCGTCGGGGATCACCGCGCTGTGGTGATAGAAGCGGAGTTCGCCGGTGAAGCGGTCACGCTCGGACTTCGTTGCGTTCCAGCCGTCGTAGGAGCCTAAGTTCCGTGTGTCGAACCCGCCGTACTTATCCCGAGTCGAACCCGTTCCTCTCGGTGCCTTCGGGTTCGGAATCCACTCTACGACATCCGAGTCTTCGTAGAACTCAGTCAAGTGCGTGTCGAGGTCGGCGAGATTGCTGCCGATGGGAAATTGGTCCACGATGGCCTGCGGGTTGGGTCGGCAAGCGATCGAGATGAGACACGGTGAGAGGCACAAGCCGAGCACCCCGACCATCATGACCAGCATGAACGGCACGCGCGGCTTCCTCGGTGTGCTCATGCCGCACTATAGCGTATCGCAGGACGGATTGCAAAGCGCGGCAAAAGAGCATCCGTGCCCTTCGTGCCAAGGTCCGTTTCTTCACCGGGCTAAAATGAGCACCATGCTGACGCCTGCCGTCCTTCTCGCCCTGACCGCCGCCCAGGGTCATGCATCTGGGGGCAGCTTGAAGCTGGAACAGGCGGCGTACGATGTCCTCAACTACGACATCGCCATCCGAGTCGATCCCGCGAAGAAGACGCTCTCCGGCACTACGATCCTGGATGCCAAGACCGTCATCCCAACCGGCACCATCTTGCTCGACCTCGACGACCCGTACACGGTCTCGGCGGTCACCGATGGCAAGAGCCCGCTACGCTTCGATCGCATCAAGGGCGCGATCCGCGTCTACTTCCCGCTGTCCAAGCAACCTGGAGACCCCATCCGACTCTCGATCACGTACACGGGAACGCCGCACGTCGCCAAGAACGCGCCCTGGGACGGCGGCATCGTTTGGGCCAAGACCGCGAGCGGCGCGGACTGGATTTCGGTCGCGCTCCAAGGCGCGGGCGCCGACCTGATCTTCCCCTGCAAGGACCACCCTTCGGATCGGCCCGACCGGGCAACGATGCGCCTGACCGTGCCCGACCCGCTGATCGCCGTAGGCCCGGGCAACCTGGAGGGCCGAGTAAAGAATGCCGATCAGACTTCGACCTTCACGTGGCACATGCCGCTGCCGATCAACAACTACTCGCTGGTGTTCAACGCCGCCCCCTACGAGACCGTGAAGGACTCCGCCCCCTCGGTCGGTGGGGAAACCGTGCCGATCCACTACTACGTGCTGCCCGAGAACAAAGACAAGGCGCCGAAGCTCATCGAGGAGCAGAAGAAGTACCTCGCGTTCATGGAGAAGTATTGCGGTCCGTTCCCGTTCCGCACCGTTAAGCTGGGGATCGTCGAGACGCCTCACCTCGGCATGGAGCACTCGACGTCGATCGCGTATGGCAACCGCTACCGATTCGCGCCGGATGGATTTGATTGGCTCCTGCTGCATGAGTTCGGCCACGAGTGGTGGGCGAATCTCGTGTCGAACGCCGACTGGCGCGATATGTGGATTCACGAGGGGTTCCAGAGCTTCCTCGACACCTTCTACATCGAGCAAATCCGCGGCAAGGAAGCGTACTTCGCGGGCATGAAAGGTCGACGCCAGCGCGTACGCAACGCCGCGCCGGTAGCTCCTCGCGAAGAGACCTCGAGCGAAGCCTACGGGGGCGACATCTACGACAAGGGCGCGCTGATCCTCCACTCGCTGCGGTATCTGGTCGGCGAGGAGCCGTTCTTGCGCTCGATTCGGCGCATGGCGTATCCCACGCCGGAATCGGAGAAGTTCGCCGATGGACGGGCTTTGCGGCTCGTGACCACAGACGATTTCCTGACCATCGCTTCGCGTGAGGCCGGCCGCGACCTGAGTTGGTTCTTCGAGGTGTACCTGCGGCAGGCTTCGTTGCCGGTGCTAAGGACGACTGTCGCGGATGGGGTGTTGAGCTTGGAGTGGGAAGTCCCCGAGGGACTGCCCTTCCCAATGCCGATCGATGTGGTGGTGGACGGCAAGACGGTGCGGGTTCCGATGACCGGTGGCAAGGGTTCGGTGAAGTTCACGGGCGCGGCGCCGGTGGTGGATCCGAACGGCTGGGTGTTACGGGGTTAGACCCTACCCTGCGTCGTCGTACGCCTTCAGCAACGCGGCCATATCGATCTTGATCATCTCCATCATCGCGCCGAACATCGCCTGCGCCTGAGCCGGCGTCCCGCTCTTCATCTTCTCGCCGAACCACGCGGGTTGAACCTGCCAAACCACCCCAAACCGATCAGTGAGCCAGCCGCAGGCGTGAGTCTCGCCGCCTTCGCATAGCTTGTCCCAGTAGTGGTCGATCTCTTCCTGGGTGTCGCAGTTGATGGTGTAGCTGCTCGCCATCGTAAAGGCACATGGCGGACCACCGCTGATCGCGAGGAACTCCACACCGTTCAGTTCAAAGGTGCTTGCGAGGTGCTTGCCATCGGGCCACCGCTCTTCGTACTTCAGCTTCGAGTTCGGGAACACCGAGAGGTAGAACGCGACCGCTTCCTCGGCACCTTGGTTGAACATGAGACTGGGCGTAATGCGCTGCATAAAACGAAGCATACTTGCTCCCGCGACGAGACACTTATCTGGACTTCATCCAGATAATGAGGGTATTCTCCGCTCGTGCATCCTAAGATCGAGCAGCGGCTCCAGCAGGCGAACCTGCGCATCACCGCGCAGCGCCGGGCCGTTCTGGAAGCGGTCGATCAAGAGGGTAAGCACCGAGACGCCGAGTTCATCGTGAACGCCGCCCGGCAACGGCTAGCGAACCTGTCTCGTCAGGCGGTTTACGACAACCTGAACGCACTCGTCGCCGCGGGGATTCTCCGACGCATCGAGCCTGCGGGACGCCCCGCGCTGTACGAGACGCGGGTCGGCGACAACCATCATCACCTCATTTGCCGCAAGTGCTCCGCGACCGTCGACATCGACTGCGCCGTTGGAACCGCTCCCTGTCTTCACCCCGCCGACGATCACGACTACGTCATCGACGAAGCCGAGGTCGTCTACTGGGGGATCTGCCCCTCGTGCCAAACCAAGGAAGAACACCATGTCTAGTGAATCACAATGCCCGCATCTCACCCACCTCGGCGGTGGACCCTCGAATCGCGACTGGTGGCCGAACCAGCTCCGCCTCGACTTGCTCAATCAGCACTCCGACAAGTCGAACCCGCTCGGCAACGCCTTCGACTACCGCGAAGCCTTCAGCCAGCTCGACTATCAGGCACTGAAGAACGACCTCCGCATCCTCATGACCGACTCGCAGGAGTGGTGGCCCGCCGACTTCGGCCACTACGGCCCGCAGTTCATCCGCATGTCGTGGCACGCCGCCGGCACCTACCGAATCGGTGATGGACGCGGCGGCGCAGGACGGGGCCAACAGCGCTTCGCTCCCCTGAACAGCTGGCCCGACAACGTCAACATCGACAAGTCTCGCCGACTCCTCTGGCCGATCAAGCAGAAGTACGGCCAGAAGATCTCTTGGGCCGACCTGCTCGTGCTCGCCGGCAATGTCGCGTTGGAGACGATGGGCTTCCGCACCTTCGGCTTCGCGGCAGGCCGTGAGGACACCTGGGAGCCGGATCAGGATGTCTATTGGGGCAAGGAGTCGACCTGGCTCGGCGACGAGCGCTACACCGGTGATCGCGAACTCGACAACCCCCTCGCCGCCGTTCAGATGGGTCTGATCTATGTGAATCCGGAAGGCCCCAACGGCAACCCGGACCCCGTCGCCGCCGCCAAGGACATCCGCGAGACCTTCGCGCGCATGGCGATGGACGATGAGGAGACCGTCGCGTTGATTGCAGGCGGCCACACCTTCGGCAAGTGCCACGGCGCAGGAACCGTCGACCATGTGGGCGCCGACCCCGAAGCTGCCGACCTCGAGGAGCAAGGCTTCGGCTGGAAGAGCAGCTTCGGCAGCGGCTCGGGCGGCGATACGATCACGAGCGGCCTCGAAGTGACGTGGACGACCACGCCGGCTCAGTGGAGCAACAACTTCTTCGAGAACCTGTTCAAGTTCGAGTGGGAGCTTACGAAGAGCCCGGCCGGTGCCCATCAGTGGGAGGCCAAGGACGCCGAAGCGATCATCCCCGACGCTCACGATCCGGCGAAGAAGCAGAAGCCGAGGATGCTCACGACCGACCTCTCGCTTCGCTTCGATCCGGAGTACGAGAAGATCTCGCGCCGTTTCCTCGAGAACCCGCAGGCGTTCGCCGATGCGTTCGCTCGCGCTTGGTTCAAGCTGACCCACCGCGACTTGGGTCCGCGCTCGCGCTATCTTGGCCCTGAAGTACCCAAGGAAGAGCTGATCTGGCAGGATCCGGTTCCGGCGGTCGACCATCCGCTCGTGAATGCAGCGCAGATCGCCGAACTCAAGTCGAAGATCATCGCCTCCGGCTTGACGACTTCGGAACTCGTCGGTACCGCGTGGGCGGCCTGTTCGACCTTCCGTGGATCGGACAAGCGCGGCGGCGCAAACGGTGCCCGAATCCGCTTGGCGCCGCAGAAGGACTGGGAAGTCAACCAACCGGCCCAACTCGCCAAGGTGCTCGACGTGCTCGAGCGCATCCGACGAGAGTTCTACGCGACGGCCACGGTGTCGCTTGCTGATCTTATTGTTCTCGCCGGCAATGTAGGCGTCGAGCAGGCCGCACGCGCGGCGGGCGTCGAGGTCGAAGTTCCGTTCACTCCGGGACGCACTGACGCATCGCAGGATCAGACCGATGTCGAGTCCTTCGCGGTGCTCGAGCCGGCTGCCGATGGCTTCCGAAACTACCAGAAGGCAGCTTACTCGGTGGGTGCCGAGCATCTGCTTGTCGATAAGGCTCAGCTGCTCACGCTGACCGCTCCGGAGATGACGGTGCTGGTCGGTGGCCTGCGTGCGATCAACATCAACGTCGGCGGCTCGAAGCACGGCGTGTTCACGAACCGACCGGGCGTCCTGTCGAACGACTTCTTCACGAACCTGCTCGACATGGGCACGAAGTGGAGTGCGGTTTCGGACGCTAAGGACGTGTTTGAGGGTCGCGATCGCAAGACCGGCGAGCTCAAGTGGACGGGCACCCGGGTCGATCTCGTGTTCGGCTCAAACTCGGTCCTGCGCGCACTCGCCGAGGTGTACGCGAGCGAGGACGCGAAGGAGAAGTTCGTGAAGGACTTCGTCGCCGCGTGGACGAAGATCACGAACCTCGACCGCTTCGATCTCGCGTAACTGCTCAACGATGATCGACCCTGGATAGACTACGGTCCATGAAGGGGTCGATCATCTTGTTGAATGGCGCTTCGAGCGCGGGCAAGTCAACGATCGCGGCCGCGATTCAGGAGGCCGCAGATCGGCCCTTCCTCAGATTCTCTCTCGACTTCTACTTCTTCGGCGCAGTGTTGCCGAGGCGCGGCGAGGGCGCATTCGAATGGCAATTGATGCGTCAGCGCCTGGTCACCGGCTACTATCCCGCGTTGGCCGCCTTCGCCAACGCCGGCAACGACCTTGTGGTCGACCACATCTTCGAGACGAAGTCTGGATACGACGAGATGAGGGCCGCGCTTGCGGGGCTCGATGTGTTCCTGGTCGGAGTGCACTGCCCAGTGGAGGAGTTGGAACGGCGCGAACGTGAGCGGGGCGACCGTCCTCTCGGAGATGCGGGCCACGACTTGGAGACCGTCCACACCTTCTGCACCTATGATCTCGAGGTCGACTCAACAAGGGCGCCAAAGGAAAACGCGGCACTGATCCTTGCCACATGGGGTGAGCGCGATAGACCGCGGCACGACTGACCGGTACGAGTCAGCTAACTCATCCTGCTCGACTCGAGCCTCGGTCCCGCTCCGCGCGGCCGACCGCAATCGCAAATCCCACGAATGCGGGTAGCCAGATCAGGTCGTTCATCACATTGACCCATCCGAAAGACCAAGGAAGTTCGCCACGTAGCGCGGCGATCAGGAAGCCGATGGGGCCGAAGATCTTGCCCAGCAGACCAACGTAAACAAAGGGTCCAAAGCGCACCGGGTCGCGAGCGATCAGCCAGTAACCCAACGCGTACACGCCGACGATCATGCCGATGCATTGAAACAGAAGCGGGTAGTTCGGAAGCGGCATGCCTAATAGGCTGAAGATCGCATTCGGCCAAGCCACCACAAGGGCCCCCCAGAGCGCATTGTAGATCGCCGCTGCGTAGAACCAAGGCTTGTACCTGTCCACTAGGTTCATTATGCGCCGCGGTGTGACGCGAAGATATGAACCCCGATGCGACTACAAGAACATCATCATGCGCAAAGGCTGGCTCGAGCGATTGAAGTCATCACGGCTTCGTTCGATGCCCCTCAAGGAACTTGACCATCGCCGCTCCGAACTCGGGCCGCCCCAGAAGGGTCATGTGGTCCGCCCCGTCGACCGCAACCTCCTCGGCCCGGAAGAGCTTCTTTCGCAGATCGGCGACCCGACCCTTTAGATGATCGGACTCCTTCGATCCATAGATGAAGAGCGACGGGATATTCGCCTTAACGAGGGCTTCGCCCTGGACTTCGAGCCTGTCAAAGGTCAACCCCGCGGCGGCCAAAGCTTTCGTGTCCTTGCCTTCGAACATGATCTTCGCATAGAGCTCGGCTTGTTTCGGGGTCGGCTTGGGACGGCCCGAAGGGGCAACCTGAAGAAAGTAGGACGGCAAGTCGTTCTGTTCGACGGCGCGAGCGAAGATCTCTGCTTCCTTTGAGCCCGAGGATGGCGCACCGACCACGAGCGGAACTTGGCCGCCATAGATAGCACTGATCACGCGCTTCGGGTGATCGGCGACCACCCTGCCCACGATGAAGGCTCCCATGGAATAGCCGATCAGATGGGCGCGGTCGATCTTGAGGTGATCCAGCAATCGAACCACGTCGGACGCCATGAGTTCCCCATAGGCGGACGTCTCATGCGGCTTATCGCTCTTGCCATGCCCTCGGCAATCGAGCGCGATCACCTTGAAGCCCTTGGGCGGTTTGGGGCTGGGATTCCCGGCCGCGTCTCGGCCCCACATCGTCGCGTCGGACATCCAGCCGTGAATCAGAACCACGGCTTCGCCTTCGCCGGCGACCGCGTATCGGATGTTCACGCCGTTCGAATCGAACGTGCCGAGGTGCACTTGGGGCACCGCCAAAGACAGTTGGGCGAGCAAAGAGAGCGTCGTCAACATGCGCACGAGGTTTACGGCAGAGGGTCCATTGAGGTTGCCGGAAACGGGAGGCGCGGGTACGAGCCAACCTGCACCCCCGCCGGTCGTCGGGCCTGGCGGGTCGACATGCCACGGACGACGCGAAATCGCGCACAATGCACGAACAAATGGCCTTTACGACCTCATTGGTGGGCACGATGCTCTTGCCCCTCGTCCTCGGCACACCCGGCAAGACCCCACCGCCGATCAAGTTCAATGGCGGCACCTATGTCCACCGCTACTCAAAGGGCAATCTGCACGAGTACACCCCGAAGAGCCAGTCCGACCTAAAGAAGTGGACCGACATGTTCACGATCAACGACTATCCGCAGGTCAGGGATGGCGAGGGACTAGCCACGATGGCGAATGGGGTGCTCGAGAACTACAAAGGTGCGAAGGCGATGGTCGTGCGGACGAACTCGACTCCGCGCACGGCGACCAAACCCGCCGAACATCTGATCGTGGTCCTGTTCCCGCAGCCGACGTTCATCGAGGCGGCGTTCACGCGACTCGTGATGAACGGCAAGACGGGCTGCTCGCTGGTGTACTCGCATCGGATCTACGGTACAAAGGCCGGCGACGCGATGAGCACATGGCTGAAGTCGAACGGCGAGAAGATCGAGAAAGCGCTGATGGCGATGCCAGTGCCGAAGCACTGAGGCACCTGATCACGAGAACCCACGAAGGGCATGGATGCCTCCTGCCACGCTTCCCGAGTTCTTGTCAAGACTCCAGCGCGAGACCGACGTGCGGCTGAGCGTGTAGCCGACCTCCGCGGACGGTGGCCCCGATTACGATGCCCGCGCCGACCAGCACCAGATTCTTGATGATGTATTGCCCTTCGAGCGTGGGGGCGTACGGAAACCGTGTAAACGCCTCGGCCGGGAAAAGGAAAAGCGGCGTCACGGTTCCGACCATCTGCATAAAGAGCAGGAAGAGCGTGGCGCGCATCCAGAGCCCAAAGATCAGACCGATGCCGATGAGACACTCCCACGCGGCGAGCAACGGGATCGCGACGCTTGCGGGAACGAGGCCAAACGAGAGGATGTCGAGCGTCCGGGTCGCGAGGTCCTGCGCCGGGCTAAGGCCGGGAAAGAACTTGAGCGCGCCAAACCAGAGGAAGACGATTCCAAGGCTGACACGGAGGAGGAGGACGCCATTTCGGGCCATCCACTCCGTGATCTTGGCGTCGAGGCGGTCGAACTGCGCGAATGAAGACTTCATAGTGCTCTCTTGGAGCCACGCCCTTCGCCGATGCGCAGGTCAGAGACCCCCTCTTTCTACGTTCCAGCCAGATGTAGTTTGGCGAACCAGCGGAGGTCCGTCGAGCCATCGGGACGTTGGGCCCATGTTCTTTGGCTCAGCGCCTCGATCCGCGGGCGGTCCACCAATCAGTTCCAGTCGAAAAACGAGCTGAGATCGATGTCGGGCCAACTCACACTCGGGAGTTCGAAGCTCGTAATGCCCGACCAATCGATACTCGGCAGTGAGAATCCCAAGCCTGATCCGAGGCTTTCGAGCATCGTTGTGCGCATTCCGTCGTAGTCGCATATCTCTCCAATGGATACGTGATAGTCGCCAAAGCTTGACGCATCCATGAAGACGCAATATGCCCAACAGTGGACGTCGATCGGGTACCCCACCGCGCTAGCGGCAGACTGAATCTGAGGCTGCGAGTAGTGGTGCTGCTTTCCGTGGCGCTTCGTGAGTTCTTGCCCCACGCGGTCGCTCATGAGCTTTCGATTGGGCGGCGGGGTGTGGCAGGTCGACATGGTGTTTCTAGGCTTTACTGCTCGAGATCGGCGAGGGTTGCTTTCGAGTTACGGAGGTGAACGATGGGCACGTGCGGCCCGTGCTCGTGAATCAACCCCTCAATCCGTGGCCGGTTCACTCTGTCGAAGTTCCAGATGAACTTGGCGACCCTCGGGTAGTCGCGGAGCCGATGGTCGGTTCCGGGCATCACGGCGCGTTTGAGGGAGCGCCAGAGACACAGCCACTTCGGCGCTTCCAGCCAGACGATCCGAGTCGCTCGTGGCAGGCGTAGATCGAAACTTGCCGCTGCGAAGTTACCGTCGCTTACCCACTCCTCTCCCGCATGAAGGTGCTCGACAAGTTCGCGAAAGCGAGGAACATCTTCGGGGAGCAGCGGTTGGGGCCAGACCTCGTCGAGGATGATCGCAGGCAAGCCAAGCGAGCGGGCGAAGGTGCTCTTCCCGGTCCCGGCGCAACCGAGGACGACGATGCGGTGGTTTGTCGGCATGTTCGCGTATGGACGTGTCCGAGAGTTGACGCCGGTACGAGCCAACCGGCGACTACACGACTTCTTCGGAAGGCCCTCGCTCTGACTCAGCTAAACGTAGGATCTTGCCCAACCCACCCGAACTTGCCATTGCCCCTCTCGCTTCTCGAGGACGAACTGCACATCAGCGGAATGGATGGACCACGGCATGCTGAACTGCACCCACGCGATCTGGCCATTTGGCGAGTACCGTGGCTTTGAGGCGCGAGCGGAAACGGGACCCGATCCGTAATCGCGGGTGATCCGATCAACCAACTGGATGCCAGCCTTCCAGGTGACATCCCGGAAGTCACCCAGCCGGACCGGGACGAAGCTGCCCTTCTGCTTGGCGAGTGGAATGATCCTAGCGAGTTCACGAGAGACGCTTGCAAAGTAGATCAGATACTCAGCGTCTCGCTGGGTCTTCTTCTCCTTCTTTAGGCGGTCCAAAGTCGTGTTTGCCATGATCTCCAGCTTGAACAGGGCAACTTCCAGCGACGTGCCGTCGTCCTTGCGGAACTGGTCCGCCAGTTGAATGGGTTGCCTCGGCAACCACTCGGGTGAGTGCCAGATCTCCCTCTTGTAGAAGGACAGGAGCGCGGTCTGAATCACGTCACGGTCGTCGTTTCCCGCGAGGGTCAGGGCTAGCAGAAGCGCGGCGTGCATGATTGGCATGTTGGCACCGTATGGCATGTTAGTGTTGGCATGTTAGTGTGTTGGAAATTCGGGCGAGCTGCGGGCCGGCTTTTCGGCAAGCAGGGCACAAGGCATCCCTGCCCCACGTCAGCTCTCTATGACACGCTAACAGGCTAACAACCCAACACGCCAACCCGCCGTCAGAAATCAAACTCGGCGATGTTTTCCTTCGTGAACGTGATCGTTCCGCCGAGCATCACGTTGTCGCCGACGACCTTCTTCTCACCAAGGCGACCTGCCTTGATCGTCGTGGCGCCCGACTTGAGTTCGCCATCGACGAGGGCCCGAGCGGCGAAGACGGTCAAGTAGCCGAGGTCCTTCGTATTCCAGAGGATCACCGACTTCACGACGCCGTCGTTGACGTAAGTGCGCATGTCGTTTGGCGTCGAGAGGCCGTTGACGTAGACCTGTCCTGACTTGCCGGACTGCTTGATCGCTTCGGCGGCCCCCGGGAAGGCGGCCGAGCTGATCGCGAACACGCCCTTCAGGTTCGGATGAGCCTTGATCAGGTCTTGGGTCACGGAGAAAGCGAGCTTCTGATCTTCGTTGGACGGCTTGGTGGCCACAAGCTTCATGCCCGGGTACTTCTCCAGGCGAGTCTTCATGTGCTTCATCCACTCGTTCTGGTTCGCCGCCGTGAGGGTTGCCGTGACGATCGCGACATCTCCGGTCGCGGCATCGCCACCCATATCCTTCGCCATTGCATCCACGAGCGCAAATCCGATCTCTTCGGGTGTGGCCTGTTTCACCAAGAACTCACGGTTCGCCGGGTCGGCATCGGCATCCCAGGTGATCACCCGAACGCCGGCATCGCGCGCTCGCTTCATCGCCGGACCGAGCACGGCCGGGTCGTTGGGCGAAACGGCAATGACATCCACACCCTGCGCGGTCCACTGGTCGATCAGCTTCGCAGCCTCGGCGGGATCGCCGCTCGTCGGTCCGTCATAGATGAGCTCGACGTTTCCGAGTTCCTTCGCCGCCTCCATGGCTCCTTCCGAGCAACTGGTGAAGTACGGCACACCCTTCTTCTTGGGGAGCATCGCCACCGTGATCTGCTTGCCGGTCGCCGGCGCGGCACCACCACTTGGCTTGGGCAATGTGGTGGTCGATTCCTTACCGACGCAGCCAGCGAGAGCGACGAGAGCGAGTGCGGCAACGAGGATCTTCATGATTCTTCGTCCATTATGTGCGTGAAGTCAGCCGTCGATACAAGAAGACCTGCTTCTCAGTCGCCCGAAAGCCAAGCGATGCGTAGATGCGACCCGCCGGTTGGTCATCCTCAGCGACGATCACGAGTGTTTCCAGCTTCCACACCTCGAATCCGTGGCGAGCAACCTCATGAACCAAGGTCTGGCAGATGCCTCTCCGCCGAAACTCGGGCAGGGTGCCAACGCTCTGAAATCGCCCGAGTCCATCCTCGAAGTACAGCCCGCAATCGGCCACCAATCGATCTCCGACGAAGGCTCCAAACCAAGCGCCTTTTCCTTCTTCCTGCAACTTCCGGTAGTTCCGGCCCGACGCCTCGGCGAAGGTCCGGTAGCCCTGCTCGCTGAAGACCTCTTCTCGGCACGCCACCTGGTTCTCGACGCGCTGACGCCAATCGTCATCGGAATCCAGCGTCCGAATGGCGACCTCATCGTTTGGATGCGTGGGCGGGATAACCGCTTGCGCGGTCATCACCGAACAAACGTCCCGCTGGAGTCCCAAGTCCTCGAACCGTGAAACGTCGTCGGACAGAGGCGAATCAGTCTCCCAACCGATTGCTTCGTAGGAAACCCCAGGAAACTCGCGCGCGAAGGCATCGCGCCAGCGGACTTCATCGCCCGGCTGAGGAGGACCGTCGAAGTAAAGGAAGTTGCCCCAGTGAAATGTCGGATTGGACGGCGTCCGTATTCGCGTGTAGCCTGGAAACGTGTCGACCTCCGATAGCCAGCGCAGCAGCATCAGATCGGTCGCCCAGCCCAGATTGGACACGGTCATCGTTACGTTGTACCGCGTGCGGGACGACGGACCAGCGAGAGCCGATCAAACAGCACGGCCACGATCAGCAATCCTCCGATGACCAGCAAGTTCAGCTCGCTTTGACGCCAGTGCCAGCTCACGAACTGCCGCGTCTCGTGGATCAGCGCCAGGCCCAGCACCAAGCCGATCACCCGCCCTCGCCCACCCTCGATACTCGCGCCGCCAAGCACTACGGCGGTGATCGCTTCGAGCTCCATTCCCATCGCCACATCCGCTTTCGCGGTGTTGTTCCGGGCGACCAGCAGCACCGCCGCGACCCCGCACGCGAGCCCCGACAGCGTGTAAAGCATCACCTTGATCCGGTCCACCGGTGTCTTCGAGAACCGGCTGACGGTCTCGTCGGTGCCCATCGCAATCACCCAGCGGCCCAACCGCAGTCGCACAAGCAAGACGTGCGCCGAGGCTGCCGCCACGACAAACACCAGCGCCGGCGTGATTCCGGCCGACAGCGCAAGCAGGGTTTCTGGATAGCCCGAGAGCGGACGCGCCAAACTGATCCCCTCCGCGATGCCACGGAACGTGGCCATCGAACCCAACGTGATGAGCAGGGGATGCACCTGCGTCCGCGCGATCAGCCAGCCGTTCACGGCTCCCGCCAAGGCTCCGATCCCCACCGCCACCAGGGCCGATGCGGCGATCGGCCAGCCTCGCTCGTGCAGCAGCCCCAGGGCGACCGCGCTGAGCGCGACCATCGAGCCCACGGACAAGTCGATGCCGCCCGCGATGATGATCAGCAACATCGGCACGGCCACGATCGCGAGTTCCCACGCGTGCGCGGCGAGCAAGGTCTGAGTGCGGAGCGTCACGAACTTGGGTTCCAGGACCGCCGCAACCGCCATGAGCAGCACGAGCACCACGAAGAGCGTGGCCTCTCGGGACCACTTCACCGCGCGAACCTCCGCCGGAGCAGCGAATCTCCGACCACGGCGAGCAGGATCAAGCCGCCTTGGATCGCCCGCTCCCAGTAGACCGCAGAGTCCCCGAGCCGCAAGAAGATGAGGGCGGTGGAAATCGTCCCGAGCAGCAACGCGCCCAGCACCGTCCCCAAGATCGAACCTTCACCACCTCGGATCGACGTTCCCCCCACCACGACCGCCGCGATCACCACCAGCTCGAACCCCGTGCCAAAGCCCGACTCCACCACTTGGAGCTGGGTCGCGCTGAACAAAGCCGCCACCGCCGCCGCAAGACCGCTCAACGCAAACAGGGCGATGCGCACACGATCGGCGGGGACACCCCGCATCGCCGCGGCTTGGGGGTTGCTGCCAATCGCAAAGGTATGCAATCCGAACCGAGTGCGACGCGTGATCCAAAGGCCCGCCAGAGCGGCGGCCGCCGCCATCGTCACGCCGTGCGGGACCCCGAGCAGCCGCCCGGTGCCAAACTCGCGCAGGCCGTCGGGCAAGTTCTCGATCCACTTCCCCGCCATCAGCCTTTCAGTGATGCCTCGAAACACGGTCAGCATTCCCAGCGTCACGATGATCGACGGGATGCGCGCCTTTGCGACGAGTACCCCGTTCACCACGCCTGCGACCAACCCAACTCCCAGGCAGAGCGCTACGCCCACCGACACCGGCAGCCCAAGGCGATCGGTCGAGCACGCCACGCCCAGCGTCGCGGCGCAGAGCCCCATGAGAGAGCCCACCGAGATGTCGATTTCCCTGGCGAGAATCACCAGCGTCATCATCGAACCGACGATGATCGCGGGGGTGACCTTGACCAGCACATCGGTGATGTTTGCCGCAGAGAGGAAGGCGGGGTTGGCGAGGCTGGCCGCGAGCACCATCACCCCCAGCAAGGCTCCGGCGCCGAACTCGCGCCTTCCTGGCTGTTTCGCGGCGGTCTGGTTGCCAGCAGACACTTCGTCGGCCGGCAAGGCGAGTTCAAGAATGCCTTCTTGAGTGGCGTCCGCGCGCGGAATCTCGCCGGCGATCCGCCCCTCGCGCATGACAAGGATGCGGTCACCAAGTTCGAGGACTTCGGACATGTCGGATGACACCACCAAGATCGCCTTGCCCTGCCGAGCAAGGTCGCGGATGAGGTCGTGGATCTGAGCCTTCGCCATCACGTCCACCCCGCGGGTGGGTTCATCGAGGATCAAAACCTCGGGCTCCGTCGCGAGCCACTTGCCCACCAGCACCTTCTGCTGGTTGCCACCGCTGAGCGAGGCGACCGGAGCCTCATCGCTGGCGGCCTTGATGTTGAGGGCGGAGATCAGTTCGTTCGCGCTCTCCTGCTCAGCGCGGCGATTGCGCCAGGCCGGGCGCAGCTGCGCCATCGAAAGGTTGTCGCGAATGGACATCGGGACATGGAGCCCCTCATGCTGGCGATCTTCGGGAACCAGGGCGAGCTTGGTGTCACCTAGGATGCGTCCCGAGTCGAGCGGATCGAGTCCGAACATCGCCCGCGCAACCTCGCTTCGGCCCGCGCCGACGAGGCCGGCGAGCACGACAACCGCTCCTTGGTGCAGTCGGAGAGAGACGTCTTGAAATGCCCCGTGCCGGCTGATGTTCTCCACCGAGAGAACCACCGGTCCTTGCGCGACCGCTAGGTTGACTTGACTAGAGGCGACTTCCGCACCCGCCATCATTCGCACCAGGTCAGTTCGGGTCACCTCGCCGATGGGGTGCGTGGCGACCAGCCGCCCATCTCGCAACACCGTCACCCGGTCGGCAAGCGCAAACACCTCGTCGAGTCGGTGGCTGACGTACAGCACGGTCGTGCCTTGGTCCCGAAGCCGCCGAACCGCGCGGAACAACATCTCGCATTCGCGCACCGACAGCATGGCCGTGGGTTCGTCGAGGATCAGCAGGCGGCAGCGAACGGCCAAGGCGCGGGCGATAGCAACCATGTGCCGCTGAGCGTTGCTCAGCGAAGCGAGCGGGGAGTCGAGATCGATCGTCTCGCCAAGCTCAGCCAGCGACTCCTGCGTGCGTTTGCGCATCGTCGTCCGGTCGAGCCACAGCGCGGAGCCGGGCTCGCGCATGATCTGATGGTTCTCGAAGGCCGACAAATGCAGGAACGCGGCCGACTCTTGGTGGACCATCGCGATGCCTGCGGCTTCGGCGGCGGGGACCGAGCCAAGCCGCAACCGGGTGGTCGATCCTCGGTCAGCGCCCGACGGCGTGGGCGGCGACGGAGCGTCACCCTCCCAAATCACCTCGCCGTCATCCGGCGAGACCAACCCGGCGAGAATCCGATTTAGCGTCGACTTTCCCGCCCCGTTCTCGCCGCAGATAGCGTGAATCTCGCCGGGGAGCAGATCCAAACTGACCTCACGAAGCGCGACCGTGCCGCCATATCGCTTGGTGAGGTTTCGAATCTGGATCATCGGCGTTTGGAACCTATAGGAGCTAGACGCGAAGCACCACTCCATGGCACCGCGAATCACGGCTCGAGCGTGAGATCAGATCCATGGATATGCCATTGTTACGAGCAAAGATGGCCGAGATCCACGATCTCATCCGGGCGGGCGACGTGGAGGGGCTCGAAGAGCTCCTCCAGGCGCACGCGTATGCGCGGACCCTCGCGAATGAGCCCGACAAGTACGGAAACACCCCCCTCACGACGGCGATCGATTGCCCCGCACCGGACCCGGAGATCGTAAGACTCTTGCTAAAGCACGGAGCTCAAGTCTGGTTCGACGCTACCGTGCCACAGGCACCTCTTGAACAAGACGAAGTGATCGAGATTCTCAAGGGCGTCTACACCGAGCTTCCCGAAGACTTCTTCGATGAACCCGAACCGGACTTCTTCGACGTGACGGCACGTTGGATCCATCTAGGGTTGGGGAAGCCAAACGAGGAGCCGTTGCTCTCACTTCCCTTTGGGCTGTACCGCGCGGATCCTTTCGCACGACCTGGCCGAGCCAATCCTGAAGACATGACTTCGCCTTTCCGACTGGCGATGATTCGAGCGGGGTGCAGCGCATACCGCGCACGTTCGATCTTTGGTGACGAGCCGGACTTTCCCGGTTGCCTGATACCCTGGACCTATCGGCACAAGCCGGTCTGGTCTTTCCAGCGGTTCGGCCAAACACTCACGATCCTTCCCGACGGTCGAAGGGTCTTCATAGGCGGCGAGCATGAGGACTTCTATGACCCGGATTTCTACATCTACAACGACGTCACGATTGTTCATCTAAGTGGACTCATCCAAATCTTCGGCTACCCCCGTGACGTGTTCGAGCCAACCGACTTTCACACCGCGACGCTGGTCGGTGACCATGTCTGGATCCTAGGCGGGCTCGGATATCGTGAGCAGCGCAAAGGCACCATTCCGGTTTATCGGCTTGACACGCGGACTTACGCGATCGAACGGATTTCCACGACGGGCGACGTGCCTCCGCGGATGCACAAGCACGAGGCAAAGTTGGTTGGCGATTCGATTGTGGTGCCCGGGTTCCGTCTGCATCTACCCTCACTAGTTTGGTCCAGTCATGCGTAGAGAGCTGAGCCTCGTATAATGGCATGAAGCAATGAAGGACGCTCGGATGATGGGTGCCAAGAGCCGCGTTTCAGACCGTGATCGGTCACTTGACCGAGCCTTCTGGGCGTCGGCGACTCCCGAAGAGCGCGTGCGAGCCATTTTCGAGTTACGCGAACTCTATTACGAGGTGCTCCATCCTGGGACCGGGTCTAAGCGACTGGATCGATCTGTTGGCGGCGTTCGACGGCTCCGGGATGACGATTAGCTCTTGGCCGCGGCCTCAAGAATCTCCAATGCGCGCTTGGCCTTCTCCAACGCCCTGTGGTGATTCTCTATCGCTTCGTCAACGCCTAGAAAGTCCAATCCCTGGTCTTTCAGAAACTGGCCGATCTCGCTGGGCTTGGCGGACGCGACCTTCGTGTAGTGTTTTAGGTGCTGTCTCGCAAGTGGGATGGCGGGTCGGGGATCAGCGCCCGCTTGCAGCAGCAACCAGATGCACTCCAACTCGCCGTGGTCGGCGGCGACCATGAGCGGCGTCTGTCCGTTCTCGTCACGGGCATCCACCTCGCCACCGTACTCCAGCAACAAGCGAACCGCGATGGGAGAACCCCAGTCTCCGTAGACCGCCTCGTGGAGCGGATAGCCTCCCTTCGCCTTCAAGTTCGGATCGGCACCAGCGTCTAAGAGCGCTCGCAGAGCCCCTTTGGTCACCTCATCCTCTCGCCCTCCGTTGCCGTCGCCTTGCCAACAAGCGTAATGGAGCGGGCTCCCATAATCCTTGTCGAGACGGTTGACGTGCGCTCCCTCGGCAATGAGGAGCCGTATCGCTTCTGGATTCATGTGCACTCCCGAACACATGAGGAGCTTCTGCTCGATCACGGCCTGGCGCTCGGCGGGGTCTTGGATTCGCCGGATCAAGGCAAACGCGACCCCAAAGCGGTTCTCCTCGAAAGCGTTGTCGATCGCATCGAATCCGAAGCTTCCCTTCCCGACTTTGACTCCCGCCTCCAGAAGGAGGTTGGCGATCTCAACCGTCTTCGCGAAGTCCAGCGCGTTCTTGCCGTCGCAGCG
>JANJUB010000056.1 GCA_024710805.1 Fimbriimonadaceae bacterium
CCACTCCGCGTCCGTGACTTCGGCGATCCGATCCAGCAGATCGCCTGCTCGGAGAGACTTCACCGACACGATGATCGGCCAGTCACGCACCTCATTGGCGCTGAAGGAGAACCCAACCTCCTTCGATACCTGGGCAAGAACCTCCGAAACCGGCGCGGCCGGCTGTCGCAGCGTCAGAGATCTGTCGAGATCGGGAGTCTGAACACCAAGTACCGCAACGAGGACGGAAAGCATCATCGATTCAAGTCTAACGGATCAGGCATGGTCTGTGGGGGCAAATTTGACGGGGCCTTCCGCGAAATCCACCGCTCGCATCCCGAGTTCGGAAGTCCGGGGGTGAACCACAGCTCGTCGCCTTGCCGCTCGTAAACGAAGTTCTGCCACACGGTCGGGTTGCCTTTCGCGTCGACGGTCGCCATTCGGAAGCCGTCCTTGCCCTTCAGCTCGAACGGGTACTGCGCTTGTTCCTCGCCGCGCATCCAAGTGACGTATCCGTAGCCGCTGACGTTGATCGCCTCGCGGACTTCGGCCGGGCGGACGCACTCGTAGTATCCGGCCACCGAGCGCATCTGGCGATACATGCCGCACTGGGGGATGAAGGTGATCGCCATCAATCCCCCCATTGCGACGATCGCCACCCGGTATCCGACCGCCATCTTACGCTGCTGCTGACTCATTTTGGGCCTCTCATCGGGTACTCTACCGTTGTATTACGCACGGGTGCGGTTGCGCCAGCCAGGTGCCGAAGCAATTCGGAGGTTCAGGCGCAAAATCTAAGACCGCCCCGGAGGATCAACCTGGAGGAATACATGGCACAGCTCAGTATGAAAGAGCTGCTGGAATCGGGTGTGCACTTTGGCCACCAGACCCGGCGGTGGAATCCCAAGATGAAGCGCTATATTTATGGCGCCCGCAACGGGATTTATATTCTCGATCTTCACCAAACGATCAAACTGTTTGAAGAGGCGCTCGACTTCGTGAAGAAGATCGCCGAGAACGGTGGAACCGTGCTGTTTGTCGGCACGAAGAAGCAGGCTCAATCGGCCGTCAAGGAAGCGGCCCAGCGAAGCGGCCAATACTACATCGCCGAGCGCTGGCTCGGTGGCACGCTCACCAACTGGAAGACCATTCAGGGCCGCGTTCAGCGCCTGAAGGAACTCGACCGGATGGAGATCGAGGGGTACCTGGAGCGTCTGCCCAAGAAGGAGAAGCTGAAGAGGCTCGAGGAGCGCGCCCAGCTTTCGCGCTTCCTGGAAGGTATCCGCAACATGCAGGAGATGCCGTCCATCATGTTCGTGGTCGACCTGAACAAGGAAGATATCGCCGTGAAGGAGGCCCGTAAGCTGGGCATCCCGATCGTGGCGATCGTCGATACGAACTGCGACCCCGACGTCGTGGACTACGTGATCCCCGGCAATGACGACGCGATCCGCGCGATCCGTTTGGTCACCGGCAAGATCGCCGAAGCGATCCTCGAGGCTCGTCCGCTGGATGAGTCGCTGACCGAGGGCACGATCTCCGAGGGTGAAGTTGTTGAAGACGACGGCCAGGCCGTCACGTTCGGTGCGGTCGAGGAAGAGCTTCTCGCCGCGTTCGGCGACGAGAAGATCGACACGAAGCCGGCGGCCGTGGTCGTCGAGGCTCCCGTCGAGGAAGTCACTGCGGCGCCCGAAGAGCCCGCAGAGGAGATCGCGGTTGACCCCGATCTCGACGCCGAGGATCAGTAAACGAGTTATGGCTAACTACACTGCAGCCGATGTTAAGCGATTGCGCGAAGAGACCGACGCTCCGATGATGGAGTGCAAGGCCGCGCTCGACGAAGCAGACGGCGATTTCGAAAAGGCGAAAGCCATTCTCCGCGAGAAGGGCAAAGTCGCCGCTGGAAAGCGCGCCGGCCGAGCCACCTCGGCGGGAGTGGTCGCTTTCGCATCCAACGCGGACTCGTCCGTGGTCGGTGCGGTGATGCTCGAATGCGAGACCGACTTTGTCGCTCGCAACGAGGACTTCATCGCGCTCGCCCAGCAAATGGCCGAGAAGGTTCGCGATGGCAGCACGGCCGACGATCTGAAGCACCTCGCCGAAGATGCCGTCGCCAAGATCCGCGAGAACATCCAGGTCGCTAAGGCGATCCGGCTCGAGGGACCGTCCATCGCCACCTACGTGCATCACGACCGAACCAAGGGTACGGCTATCGTGCTGGAAGGCGACGTTGCCGACGCCGAAGCCGTTCGTAAGGTTGCGGTTCACGCCGCCGCCTTCCCGCCGGAAGTGATCAACAAGGAAGAGCTGAGCCAGGAGAAGCTGGACGCTGAAATCGAGATCGAGACGCAGCGCGCGATGAACGAGGGTAAGCCCGAGAACATCGCTCGCAACATCGCCCAAGGTCGCGTGAACAAGGAGTTCATCAAGACCGCGGTGCTGATGGAGCAACCGTTCTATCTCGACCCGTCGAAGACGGTCGGCCAGTACATGGGCGAAGTCGCGAAAGGCGTGAAGATCACGCAGTTCGTCAACTTTATCGTCGGCTCGGGTTCGTAACCTGGCGCACGAATCGTTGGTTGGCCCTCCGATGTTCGGAGGGCCAACTTTTTTGTCTACCCTTGGCCGTTTGAATCCAGCGACCGCCTTAAGTTAGACGAACTTGACTTGTTTTGCTCCACCCCAACTGGAGATACTTAAACCGTCTCCGGCGGGGTGATGAGGGGGGAGGCCCCGCCCACCGGACCTAACCCGCACTTCCGAGGCTCACCCGGTACGTGCCCTTCTTGGCAAACGTCTGACCACCGCAGGTCACCTGCATGCCGTTGGGAATTGTGAACTCCACGTCAACGCGGCCACCGTTGCGTTTCCAGTTGACTTCAACCCGCCCCTTGGGCGTGTCCAAGTGCCCTTCCGCCGAGGTTATCGCGCCCGGCTGGGGATCGATAAGCACCTCCGCCCAGCCCACGGAACCCTTGGCCTGCCGGACTCCGAGTACATAGCCGTAGTACCACTCCATCGCATGACCCAACATGCAGTGGTTCAGCGAGTTGCTTCCGACCGTGATCGCGTCCCACGTCTCGGGCAACGCCGTGAGCCCCTTAGCGATGATGCCACCGTAACTGCCAATCCCCGTGCGTGAGTACACCTTGTGCAGCACATCGGACCTGCCCGACTCGGCGAGCGCCCGGATGAAGTAGAGATGGCCGACGTCCCCACTCGTTTGCTGGTAATCCCTTGCCTCGAGTTCGTCGATGATCTTCTGCAGCACCGCCGCTCGGTCCTCAGCGGGAACAAGGTCCGCATACAGCGCCATCGCACTCCCAGTTTGCACGCTGCCGGTGTTCGCGAACGTCTTCGTTGCCGGGTTGTAGAACTCCCTAAGGAACGCGGTTTTGATCCTGGCATGGAGTCCCCGATAGCGCTCCACCGTGGCTCGATCACCCAAAACCTCGGCCGCATCCGCCACCGCTAATGCGCATTGAGCAAAGGTTGCGGTCGCGGTGAGCCGGGTGTCCGTGTATCGGCTTGGCCCGGGAGGCCGTCCGTGGCCATAGTCGTACCAATCGCCGAGCGAACCGTGAGCGATCAGGTTCTTCGACGTTGCCTCAAGATGATCGACAAACGCCCGCACCATGGGCAGATTTTCGGTGAGGAACCGCCGGTCGCCGTACCACTGATACGCCTGCCAAGGCAGCAGTACGCTTGCGGCGCCCCACTCCACGGTCCACGCGTACATGTCGTCCACCGGACGCATCAGATACCTGGGGGCGACGGTCAGGACGCGTCCGCTCGAAAGCTGGGAGTCGCGCAAATCCCGGCAGATCTTGTGGAACCAGGCCTCGCAATCGTAGCGATACGCGAAGGAGTTCGCCAGCAAATGCACGCACTCAAGCCAGCCCAACTTCTCGCGGTGAGGACAATCGGTGAGCACAAACGACATGTTTGAGCGCATCGCCCAGTCGATCAAGTCCACCGTCTGATTGGCGAGGGGCGAAGACGTCTTGAGCGAACTGGCGATTGGGTTGGCGGTGCGAACGTGGACGAGTTCGAGCGATTCGATCACCGGCAACCCGTCGGGGTTAGATTCACCCGCCGGCACCGCTCCCTGAACCCCGACAAACTGCCCCCCGTGGTAGAAGAACAGGTTCTCGTAGCTCTCAACACCGTCCCCGGCCAGCGTGTAGCTCGTGAGCGCCACCGAGTTCCATAAGTTCAGCTGCTCGACGTCACCCTTTTCATCGATGACCTCGGAGAGCTTGAAGTGAACGGTCGAACCTCGCGGACCACGGATGCGGAACCGCAGAATCGCCGAACAGTTCTGCGCGAACTTGTAGCTCCATCCACCCTTGCTCGCGGGGATGACTTCGAGAGGCCGAAACACCTCATGGACTTCCAGACCGGGCCAATTCTGTGGAACGACCTTTGCCTTTAAGGCGGCCACGATCTTGGGGGACTGCCAAGACGTTGCATCGAAGCCAGGCTCCATCCAACCGCTCGGCACCAGGCGGGCATCGAACTCCTCGCCGGCAAAGATGTGCGAAAGCGTGACCGGTCCTTCTGTCCAACGCCACGAGGCATCGGACTGTACAAAACCCCGGATCCACAGCCGGACCGGCTCGCCCTCGCTGTAGTCGGGCATCGCGTCGCCTTTGCTCCACCGACCCGCGGGAGGTTGGCTCACGCGATAGAAACTGTTCCCCATCATCACGGCAAGCACGTTACGCCCCTTGTTCAGGTGGGGCGTCAAGTCGAACGCTTGCGAGTACAGCGTCTTGTCGTACTGTGACCACGCTTGGTTGATCGCCGCCCGCCCTAGCCGCTTGCCGTTCAAGTAGATCTGATAATGTCCTAGCCCCACCACCTCGATCTTCGCTTGCGCAGGAATGTCCTCAACCGAGAACTCCTTGCGGAAGACTGGCGACACACTCGCCCTAAAGGCGAGATTCCAAGGAGCGATCGAAGCCTTGCCTAGCACCGCTACGATGCCGCCCTCGACCGCCCACTGCCGATCCGTGACCAACACCTCTTTACCCGCGATCTCCAGGCACGCTAGAACGCCGCCCGGATTCATCGAACCTGCGGGAAGCGTGCCGTTCGTGGCGATGATGCGCAGTTCGTTGTTCCCCACCACCAGTAGGTCAGTGAGTTCGACCGTGGTGATGTTCGACCACTCCGAACTGCGCCCGACCTCACGGCCATTCACCAAGACACGCGCGGAGTTGTCCGCGGTGAAGCGGAGTTTGGCCGCGGCCGGTGCATCGAGGCGGAACGAGCGCGAAAAAGTGAAGGTCCCGGGCGCGCCATTGCCCGCGGTTGGCACGGGCTCGCCGGGACGCTGCACCCAAATCCACTCCGCTTGGTCCATCGGGTCGGCAGAAACAGGTACGGACAGCCAGGCTTGAGCTTGAAGCGACGACATCAGGGCGACTCCAACGAAACTCGCAGCCCACCGAGCGATTAGGGCACGCAGCATGTCGCGAGCATAGCCCGTCCGCGACCGCTCCCGCTGGGGATGCAGCCAAGCAAAAATCCACGTAGAATAGGCTCGTGTCCGAACAGCGTCGAGGTCCCGAATACGTTCCCGCTCGAACCCTCGAGAAGAGACGAGAACGAGCCCGGCGTTACTGGTGGTTACTCGTTCCCGTCGTCGGCGTCGGGCTTGCCTACCTGACGGTCTCCTCGATCCAAGCCCAGCAGGCAAGTGAAGAACAGTACCGGGCGATGCGCCGCTCATTGCGCGGCATCGGCGAGTTCCACTCAATCGAGTATCGCGCCAACGGAGAGCAGGAAACCGTATTGCGCGAGGATTGGGTCGGAACCGGTCGGCGGCGGATCGAGTACTTCGACGGCCAGTTCGTGATCTACCACTTTAGCCTCGATGGCAAGGGCGAAGACCTGATCCATGAGCCGGGCTCCGGGGTCGTACGTCGCCACAAAGGAGCAACCCTGGCCGGCACCGTTCTTGAGCGCCTGACGAACGACATGAGCGATCGGAACGTTCGCTTCTATGGCGGCCCCAACCGCACGCTCGTCATCGAGACGGCACGTAGAAAGCACGTGATCGAGGTCGACGAATCTTCCCAGCGCCCTACAGCTTGGAAGACTTACTTCTTCACCGATGAAGGCGAGCGACCCCTGACGCGAACGGTCATGCAATACGGAATTGCCGACCCGTCAAAGCTCGACTACGACCCGGTCGTGAAACGAACCAAGGCAGTCGATGTCGGCGACCTTACGAACCGTTCCCGAGGCTTTGTCGAAGGGATCGCGACCATCGGACAGGGAGCACGGCGATTTCAACTCGGCAGCCTCGACGTCAATCAGGCGGGCGACATCTTCTACACCTATCTCTCGCCCCATGAGCGCCCGTTCATTGAAGTGACGGCTGACGGCGTGCCGTACTCGCGAATGGACATCTTCACCGGTAGTCCCGACGGCGACGGCTATCCAGGCGAGCAACTGGCGATACGTTTGCAGGATGTCCCGGTTCGCTGGCCGTTGACGATCAAGATCACGGTGCGGGCGGATGCCCGCTACGATGAGACCGCGACTACGGGCCAAGTGCTCGGGAGTTATTCACACACCTTCGAGCGCCCAACCTGTTTCATGGCTCCCAGCCAGTGGTTTGGCGAGAACCTCGCTGACGGCCCCCTGTATGACTACCTCCGCACGAGACACTACCGACTTGCTCTTATCTATCAGAACATGATGCGCGCGCCCGATGGTCACATGGTTGATACCATCTCGGGCGGGCTCTCGACGTTGGAAGAATCACCCGACCTGCGCAAAGACCCCGCCGACTTGAAGGTCGCGCTTGAGCACGCCCGCGAGATGCTCCGCGTTCGCACCGAGTTCGACGCCGGGCGAATCTCCATGGGGCGGATCTACATTTTGATTGCGGAACTCCACATGTCCATGAAACAACCTGACCTGGCGAGACGGGCGATCTCTTTTGCACGGCGGCAGTCTCGAGACGGGCGCGGCGATGGTTTCTCATCTGGCGAGATCGAACGCGCCGCCAAGCAGATGGGCCTTTGAGGGCTGGTGACCGGAACTTGTCGGCGGGCGTCGCATTTCTCGTAGAGTAATCAGCATGTCGGAAGTGCGGCGCGGCCCCGAATATATCCCCGCCCGGCAGATCATGGCAAAGCGCAGCCGGATCAGGCGCGGGCTTAGTCTTGCCCTGATCCCGGTCGTGGGGTCGGGACTAGCGCTTTTCGTCACCTCCATCATCCTTCCTCAACGCCACACCGAGGATCAGTTCGAGAGGCTCGAAGCCGCCCTGCGCAACTTGGGCGACTTCCACGCCATCGAGTATCGGCCGATGAAGGACCGGGAGATCATCCTGCGTGAGGAGTGGACCGGTAGCAACCGGAGACGCGTGGAGTACTTCGGCGGTCAGATGGTGCTCTATCACTTCTCCACGGACGGCCGGAGTCGTGACCTGATCTACGAGCCAGGACCGGGGGTTGCTCGCCGCCACCGAGGTGCATCCATGGGGGCCAGTGCCCCGGCACGACTCTTATCTGACCTGACCGACCGCGAGGTTCGCACAGAGTCGGGGCCCGACGACATGCTCGTCGTAGTCTCGCGTGGGCGCCGTCACCTCATCCGAATGGACGCCCGCTCCGGACGACCTACCCAGTGGACGACCTACTTTCCCAGCGACATCGGAGACCAAGTCCTCAGCCGAACTGAAGTCGAGTACGGCGCCCCCGACTCCGCCAAGTTGCAGGTGGAACCCGAAGTTCAGTCTCTTCTCCGCACGTCGCCCGGCCGTCCCCCGGGACGCAATCGACGGGCGACCGAGCCGGTCGCGGTCATCGGGCAGGGGGCCGAGGTCTTTGACCTCGATTGGATCCACATCAACCAGTACGGCGACCTCTTCTACGCATTCCAGTCGGCCACGGAGCGGCCGTTCGTTCACGTAGTTGACAGCCTCGGAAACCTGTATTCGCCCCTCGACATCATTATCGGCGATCGCACAACCGATCGATTCGCCGGTGAGCAACTCGCCCTCCGCCTCGACAACACCCATATCGCGTGGCCCCTGACGATCACCCTATCGGTACAGAACAGCGACCCGCGATTCTTGGCGGGACAAGACCGCAAGCGCAAAATCGGGTCCTACACCATGGTTTTCGACAAGCCCACGTGCTTCCTGGCTCCGCCTCAGTGGTTCTCGCCGAACGTCTCGGACAGCCCGATCTACGACTATCTGCGCACGCGCCACTATCGCCTCGCTCTCGTGTTTCAACACATGCTGCGAACCCCAGAGGGAAGGATGGTGGACACGCTCGCGGGCGGTGCGGCGAGTTTGGAGATGTCCGAGAACCTGAAGAAAGACCCGAATGACCTCCGCCGAGCGATCGCTGAGGCGCGGACGTTCTTGAGAATGCGAAACGAGTTCGACTCGGGCCGGATGTCCGCGGGCCGCATCTATGTCTTGCTCGCTGAGCTGCACCACGCTTTGGGTGAACGCGAAGCCGCTCAGCAAGCCATCGAGTTCGCCCAAGGTATGGTACGAGAAGGCCGCGTCGATCTGAATACGGTCGGCGACATCGAACGAACCGCAAAGGAGCTTGGACTTTGAACCCCATCCCTGATCTCACTCAGCAAGTCAGCCCCGACCGCCTGCGGGCAGTGGTCGAGGAGCTCAGTTCTTACAACACCCGCAACACCCTGTCCGAGACCTTGAAGGAAGCCGCCGCATGGCTTGCCGAGGAGTATCGGAAGATCGAGGGTGTGGAAGCCGAACTGATGGAGTACACCCTCCCCCGCGGAAGGCGAGTGCCCGAAGATCGCAAAGTCTTGCAGGTCGTCGCAACCACGAAGGGAACCTCGGATCGATGGGTGGGCGTTGGCGGACACTTAGATTCGCTCAACCTGTCGGTGGATGCGGCGACGGGGTTTGCCCCCGGCGCGAACGACGACGCCAGCGGCGTGGCGCTTGCCCTCGAGATGGCCCGGGCGATTGCCCCGCTCAAGCTCGCCCAAAACGGGGTGTACGTTGGGTTCACCGGCGAGGAGCAGGGATTGCATGGAGCTCGAGCCCTCGCAAAGCGATTCAAGTCGGAGGCGAGGGCCCTCGATGCGTTCCTGAACAATGACACGGTCGGGTCGAGTTCGAACAAGGCGGGACAGAGGGACGATGGCCGGGTACGCGTCTTCAGCGACGAATCGACGGAGGAGAATCCCAATACCGGTAGCCGCGAGCTGGCCCGGTTCATCGAGTGGATTACCCGCGACCGAGTCGAGAAGTTCGGTATCAAACTGGTGTTCCGAAGGGACCGATTTGGACGCGGTGGCGACCACACGCCGTTTCATGAAGAAGGCTTCTCAGCGGTTCGGTTCATCGAAGTCCACGAGGAGTATTCGCGGCAGCATACGCCCGACGACCTGATCGAGCACATGGACTTCAACTACCTGGCTAATGTTGCCCGCATGAACTTGCTGGCGATGGCCTCGCTGATGCAAGCCGGCCCCGCGCCGACCGACGTGCGCATCGTGCGCGACCAGGGCCACGACACGACCGTCACTTGGAGGGCCACTCCCGGCACCTGCTACACCGTCTACTGGCGCGAGACTACGAGCCCCACTTGGCAGGACTGCACCAACGTCGAAGAGACCGACAAAACCACGATCAAGCTGGTCAACAAGGACGACCACATCTTCGCGGTCGGTGCCGTGGGCGGCATCCCCGTCGAAGCGCGGTAGGTCTCTTCGGCTGTGAGTTTGGGGGCGGCGACGGTCACCCCACCTCTTCGCGCGAGCGCGAAGGTCCTCCCCTGTAAGGGGAAGGTGGACGTTCTTGCTGTAAGATGAAACCAAGTGTCGGTAACCAGCGATACAACTCGGCCAGCCCGCGAAAGTGCGACCGTGGCGGTGTCGAAATGAGGTGCTGATCTAAATGGGCTGGGAGTCTTGGATTTGCTTCGCGATCTTTGAAGTTGCCTTGCTCCTTTGGTGCTACCGGACCCGCCGATGGAGCTATCTGGGCATGGCTCTTGTGGTTCTATGCATCGTCGTGTTTTCGCGATCGAATGCTGCTCTCAACGGCGCGCTGGCGGCATTCTCGATCGTTTCACTATCGCTGGAGTGGAATCAACTGAGCCCGAGAACCCGATATCGGCACGGCCACGAAGATCAAGTCCCGCAGGAGTTGCAGCCGAACACCTGAGGGCTGTGGGTTGCCTCGCTATGCGGTAGTACCTCATTTGTCGTGGAAATCAGTGCGGCTGAGTGATCTGAGATGCTTAACAGGAAAGGGTGTGTTAGTGCTTGCCTAGTACTCACCTTAGTGATTCTCGCCGTAGTTGCTTTTTTCGTATCTGCCTACTATGGAACCCTAGGAGCATGATGGTTCAGCTTGCTCTCAGTGCATGTTCCCGCGTCTACCTGGCCAGGTTTCGCACCCGCGAAGGACTGGCGGGACAAGACAACCGCCAGCCTGAGGGATGACCAAGCGCTAGGTTTAGCCTTCCCAAATCCACGAGAGGGTGCGGTCCTTGAAAACAAGAACGCCCCGGGCGGTAGCCCGGGGCGTCGATGAACGTTGGCAGTCCGTCTACTTGGCGAATCGGCCAAACGTGTTGAAGAAGTCCTGAACGCCGCCGTAGCCGACCTTCGTCACGACCACCGAACCATCCGCGTTGATGACCATCTGGGTGGGCATCGCGGTGATCTTGTAGGCCTGGGCCACCGACTTCTGCTCGTCGACATCGATCTTGCAGAACACGAGCGACTTGCTCAGGTTCTTGAACTGCTGAAGCGGGAAAACTTCCGCAGCGAGCAGCTTACACGGACCGCACCAGACGGCATAGAAGTCAACAAAGATCTGTCGATTCGTCTTCTTGGCAACCGCCTTGGCCTCCTCGAGATCGTAGTACCACTTGTCGGAGTTCATCTCCTCCATGGAAAGTTCTCGCGATCCTTCCGGAGCCTTGAACGCGAACAGCGCCGCGTTAGCTTCGCCGCCGACTTTGATGTCCTTCACGTCCACGAGGGTGCGAACCACTTCGGGACCATCCGAGAACGTGATTTCGAGCTGTCGAGCCACGTTGTTCGAAGGATCGATGTAGAACGTCGCCTTCTTGAATCCCTTGGCGTCCACCGTCGCTTCCACGACCTGCATCGAGATGCCCTTTCGGTTCTTCGTGCCAGCCGGAGCGACCTTGGCCAGCTTGTCAAACGCGTTGGGGCTGAAGAACGGGGCGAACAAGCTGAACTCGTCGTCGTTGAATAGGCGGCCGAGTTCCGCATCGCTCTGCGGGGCCTTGACGTAGGTCTTCGCCTGCTTGTCGTAGGTCACGATCGTCTTGCCGTCGGCGACGATCGTCTGGCCCGCCTTGTCGATGCGAACCATGTTCGGCTTCGCGAGGTCGATCGTGTACGACTGAGCCGTGCCGCCGATCTTTTGATAGGTGAAGGTTGCGCTGAGCGAGTTGGCATCCGTCATGGCTTTAACAAAGCCGCTGAGGGGGCCGTTGGCACCGCGCGCGAAAACGAGGCCGGCTACAACGAGCCCAGCCAAGACCGCATACTTTTTCATAAGGTCTCTCCTGCTAACATGTTCTACGCACAGTCGCGCTTCCCTATAGGATAGCGCATCCTTCCGAGTTTGGAGACCATTTTGGATAAGAAGTTCTGGCTTATCGGCGCGGCGCTGGCTCTCGTTCACCTGGTGTTCGCCCTGCTCTTCGCGAACCTCACTCCGTTCAAGACGCAGGGAATCCTGCTCGGCCAGCGCGGAACCGATGGACGGCCCCTCTCGGTGCCCGACGTCGGCGCACCCGACGAACTTCCCCACATCGTCTACATCGAGCACCTCAAGGCCGGCGAAGGCATCCCCGTCCTCGATCCCCGCGATCCCGACCTCGGCCGAACCTACCAGAGCCACCAACCACCGCTCTTCTATGGGCTGGCCGTTCAGTGGAGCGGCATCTTTGGCGAATCCGCGCTCGGGATGCGCTCGATCAATGCGGTTTTCGGCGGACTCACCGTGCTGGGAGTGTTTGCACTTGGATGGTGGGGGACTCGCCGTCGAGAAGTTGCGGTCATCGCTGCGGGTTTTGCGGCGTTGCTGCCGATGCACATTGCGCTCAGCGGTGCGGTCAGCAACGATCCGCTCCTGTTCTGCCTTTGCACCTGGGCACTGGCGATGCTCGCTTTGATCTCACGCGAAGCGGAAGGCGGGCTCTGTTCGCGCAACCTCATCATTCTTGGCTTGCTGGCCGGACTTGCGTTCGTCACCAAGACCAGTTCCCTGGCTCTGCTGCCAACCATCCTCGTCGCGATCATCCTCCTGCGCAAGCAGATCAAGTGGACGGAATGGATTCCCGGTGCGGTGATCGCGCTCGGCATCGGCGGAGCGTGGTGGGTGCGCAACTACCAAGTCTACGGCGACCCCTTCGCCATCAAGATCTTCCAGGAAGCGTTCGTCGGGTCTCCGAAAGCCGCGATGTTCCAAGAGGCATTCGGCGCATATACCTACTGGACGCAGTGGGTGGGCTGGTGGACCGGACGCAGCCTTATCGGTGTGTTCGGATACATGGATATCTTCCTGCCCAATCCCGTCTACGGAATCGGGCTTCTGCTCCTCGTGGCGCTGTTCGTCGTGGGCTTGCTGCAGGCGATGCGCGAGGAAGATCCGGCGTCGCGTCGAACGTTTGGCATGGGAGCCGTTTTCGGGGGAGTCACGTTCCTCCAGTTCCTGCAGTTTAACAACCTGTACTTCCAGGGACAGGCGCGATACCTGCTGCCCGGCATTGGCGCGCTCGCCTTACCGATCGCGCTGGGCGGTACGCCGAAGGGCAGAATCGTCCTGGGAGCGATCCTGCTTGTCGCGCTGCTGGCTCTCGATATCTACCTATTGACCTGGTTGCCGGGACAGTTCGCGATTCGAGCCGTCGTATTATGAAGAGATGCTCGCAAGCCTGATCCTCGTTTCGGCTCTGAATCCGGTAGTGACCGTCGATGTCGCCGCGGTGACCGTCGAGTCGGCGCTCGAGCGAGCCGCCCCGGCTGGGGTGCGGCTGGTTGCCGACGGCCCCATCGGTACCGACCTCATTGCGATCCGCGCGGACAAGGTGCCGTTGCCGACCTTTATGGCGAAAGTCGCCGAAGCGACCCTTGGCGCTTGGTCGACGATAGAAGGCGGATTCCGGCTCACCCGCGACGGCGGCAAGTGGTCGCAATCCGAAAAGCAGGAGCGCGCCCGACGACTCGAGGCGGTATCCGAGGCAATCGCCAAGGCCATCGAGCCCACGACCAAGGAGCCTGAGTTCACGCCCGAAATCGCACGCAAGCTGGGCGAGAAGTTGCGCGAAGCCAGCTCCAAACTCAGCGCAAATCCCCAAACCGCCGAAATCGACTGGGCGGGGCTGCAGGGTCGGTCACCTGGGGATCGTATGATGGCCCGGGTACTGATGGCCGTCGATCCTGCGGAACTCGCCGCCATGGGCGATGGCGAACGCCGAGTGTGGTCTTCGCGTCCCAACCGGCTCCAACGCAGCCTCGGCCCCGGCGGCAACACGGCTTTGGCGAAGTTCCTCGCCGAAAGCCGGGTATGGCAGGCCCACAAGCCACAATCGCTCGAGGTCGATGCCCTGGGCTCGTTTGGCATCGCCGGCCATTGGGCCACCGGGCCGATTCAGCCGACACGTATCCTGTTGATCGCGAACGCCTGGACGACGCATGGCTTCTTTAACTTCGAGTTGAAACTCCTCGATGATGCGGGCCGCGAAGTCACCGGAACCAGCGCAGCCATCAGCATCGGCACCTCACCGGGGAAAGAAGACAAGGCACCCGCGACCACGCAAGGCGAACCCACGCTGACCTACTCAAAGTCCACCCTGGTGTTGCGCGCGCTCAAATCGCGCTCGGCCCAAGAGACTCCCGCCGACATCCGACCCGCCCTGCTGAACATCGAGAACGGTGACCCCTATCACCAGGCGGGACGCGAAATCGTTCAGATCATCGCCGGAGATCGCCCGTTCATCGCGGTGTTCAACGACTTGATGATCCCTGCCTACGACATGATCACTCCCAACAGCACCGCTGGAACGGTCAAGTGGATGTTGGGGCGAACCGGACAAACCGCCGTTACCGAAAGTGATGGCTGGCTGGTCGTAGCTCCGACCAACCCCGTTTCGGGCAAAGCCATGACCCTCGACCGTGCGAAGTTCGCCGAGATGCTCAGGGAAATGGATCGTCAAGGCGGCCCGGGACTTAACCACCTAGTGGCGCTCAGCCGAACGGCGGCATGCCACAGTCCCGCGCTCCTCCCCTGGATGCGCGCGCTGTTCCCCGAGACGGCCACGCAACAAAACCTGAGCAACTGGGAAGTCGTTCGTCTCTACGATGCCCTGTTGCCCTCGCTGAGCCCGGCTGAAGAGCAGACCCACGTCGTCGGGCGACTTCCCGAATCCGCACGGGGGCGTCTTGCCCACATGATGTTCTACACCATCGACGGCACGATGACCCTCGGTCTGCAGGCTCAGACGGAGGAAGGCGTCGACCCGACGCAAGACGTGATCATGACGGGCGAGCCCACTGAGGTGTGGCCGAACGGCGTCCCCGCCGATCTACGCTTGAGCCTCGTCCGCAAGTCTGGCCAAGTGTTGGCGGGAATCGGCTCCGATCTCGATCCCTTCGAGCCCAGCGAACTTGGTGCGCAACTCGCAATGCGCGAACGGCCCGACGTCTTCCCCTGGATGTCCGAGATGCCGCTGCCCGCGCAGTTCCACGTGCTCAATCGAGAGCTCGTCACCATCCAGTTCGCGCTCAAGCCCGACAGCTGGCTCGCGACTTACAATTTATCGAAGCTCACCAAGACGGATACGCGCTCATATTCCGTAGGAACCCTTCCGCCGGAGATTTTCAAGATCGTCGAGGCGGCGCGGGTCGAAAGTCGAAAGACGTACAGCGGGATCGGGATTCCGCCCAAGGGTGGCGGGAACATTCCGCCCTTAAAGACACCCTAACCTACCAATGAATCGGTGCGCCGTTTCGCCCGATTCATCGTCATAACTAGATGTAGGAACATGGTTCTGCGCACTCGAATGTTGAATCCGTACCTGAAATGTCCGCCGACGTGGCGGGACGACAGGATAAGTACGCCGCAGCCGTCCGCTTCGAGCGGGGCCCGCGTGCGTGTGCATGCGGGCCCCGCTTTCGTTTGCGCACGAGGTCTGCGATGAGTCAAGAAGTATTGGTGCTGAACAGCAACTACGAGCCCTTGAACGTCTGCACATTGCGGCGGGCGATGGCCCTCGTCTTGCTCGGCAAGGCCGAGGTGTTGCATCATCGGGAGGTCCCCTTGCGGACGGCCCGTGGCGATCATCGCGCCCCATCCATCCTCAAGATGCGCTACCCCGTGCGTCGGCCGATCCCTGAACTGCGCCTCTCGCGGCACAGCATTCTTGCGCGGGACAACTACACGTGCCAGTATTGCGGAGTTCGAGGCAAGGACTTGACCATCGATCATGTCGTCCCGCGCTGGGCGGGGGGACCGCACACCTGGGACAACCTCGTCGCGTGTTGCCGTCGATGCAACTTAAAGAAGGGCGACAAGACCCCACAGCAAGCGCACATGAAGTTGTTCCGACGGCCGAAGCGCCCGCACTTCATCCCGTACCTCTCCCTGCCGGTTTATCTGAAGGCCCGCGCGAGAGAGGAATGGCGGATGTTCCTGCCGATCTTCGAGGAGTTCCCTGAGAACCACTGAGGCCTCGAAGCCGTCGATAATCTAACCCCCGCAACCCTGCGGGGGTTATTTTAAGAAGATGTGGTCCGGTACACTCCAATTTCGACAATGGCGCGCTACAATAACGCAATCGCCAACCAAGGATGGAGGGTCCGATGAACGTTCTACAAATTCAAGGAGGTAGGCAGCTCCGCGGCGAAGTTGATATCGCCGGCAGCAAAAATGCCGCCCTCGCGCTCATGTCCGCTGTGTTGCTCGTCGAAGGAACGACGATCTTGCACAACGTGCCCAATGTTTCCGACACTCGGATCAAGGCGCATCTACTCGAAACCTTCGGCGCCAAGACGTACTGGCGCGAAGGCTCGCTCTTCTTGGACTGCTCGGATGTGCATGTCGGAGAGCTCGACGAAGAGACGGTTCGCCTGATCCGCACATCGTTCTACTTGCTGGGCCCGATGCTCGCCCGCGTGGGCCGCGTCGAGCTACCCGCCCCCGGCGGGTGCAAGATCGGCCAGCGCCCCGTCGATTTCCACCTGAAGGGTCTCGCCTTGCTGGGCGCGACCGTCGAACTCGAAGGGGGCCGCTACATTGCGACCACAGATGGACTAAAGGGAGCTGAGATCTACCTGGACTTCCCCAGTGCCGGCGCGACGCAGCACTTGATGTCCGCCGCCGTCCTCGCGGAGGGCGTCACGGTCATCCAGAACGCCGCGGTCGAACCCGAAGTCACTACCCTTGCCGCATTCCTCAATCGGATGGGCGCACGCATCGAAGGCGCGGGGACGAGCACGATCTCGATCATCGGTGTCGAGCGGCTGGAGCCCTGCGAGTTCCGAGTCCCAAGTGATCGACTTCAAGCGGGCACCTTCATGCTTGCCGCCGCCGCGACCCGCGGCGACGTGACCGTGCGCGGCATCATGCCCGACAATCAGACCGCCCTCGTGAATAAGCTTCGCGAAGCCGGCGTAGAAGTGAGCGAAGGTCCGGATTGGATCCGTGTCGAGGCAACGCGCCGACTCAAAGGTATCCGGGTGAAGACCATGCCCTACCCCGGATTCCCCACTGATATCCAGCAGCCGATGGCGGCGGTCTTGTGCCTAGCGGAAGGCACGAGCATTGTCGAGGAGACCATCTACGAATCGCGGACGGGCCATGTGCCCGAGTTGCAGCGCATGGGAGCACGCATCCGTGTGGAAGGCGGACGGCTCACCTTCATCAATGGCGTGGACCGACTTCGTGGAGCGAACGTGGAAGCGAGCGATCTACGGGCAGGGGCCGCCTTGGTCGTCGCCGGGCTCGCCGCTGAAGGCGAAACCGTCATCCGCAACGTGCACTTTATCGATCGCGGCTACGAGAATCTCGAGGCATCGCTGCAGAACCTGGGGGCATCGATCGAGCGGGTGGAGATCGGCGAGTCCGACCTCTCTGCCTCTCGGGAGTATGACGGGTAGTTGAAACTGGTCCCCGAGATTGGCATCGACCTAGGAACCGCAAACATCCTTGTTTTCCGGCGCGGAAAGGGCGTTGTGATGAACGAGCCTACGGTCGTGGCCATCGCGGCGAACACCGGCAAAGTGCTTGCCGTCGGCAATGAAGCTCGCGATATGTTGGGCCGAACTCCCGGCAACATCGTCGCAATCCGTCCCCTCAAAGACGGGGTCATCGCCGACTACACCACCACCCTCAAGATGCTCGAGTACATCTTGGATAAAGTGTGCGGAAAGCGGCGCATCTTCCACCCCAAAGTGCTGATCTGTGTCCCCAGCGGCGTCACCAACGTCGAGCGCCGCGCGGTCATTCTCGCCGCCAAAGAAGCGGGCGCGGGCAAGGCGATGACGATCGAGGAGCCGATGGCCGCCGCGATTGGAGCTGGGCTGCCCATTGCGTCGCCGGGGGGCAATATGGTCGTCGATATCGGCGGCGGCACCACGGACATCGCGGTCATCAGTTTGGGGGGCATCGTGCTCTCGCACAGCCTGCGTCTCGCCGGCAACAAGATGGATGAGGCGATCATCCGCCACATCCGCAACACCTACAACCTCATGATCGGCGAACCTACCGCCGAGGAGATCAAGATCAAGATCGGCTCCGCATGGCCCCTCGAACCCGAGGTGCGGATGGAAGTCCGCGGCCGCGACCTCGTCGCCGGCTTGCCCAAGACGGTCGAAGTCTCCAGTCATGAGATTCGGGATGCGCTGGTCGAACCCGTCCGCCAGATCGCCGAGAAGCTGTGCCAAGTGCTGGAGGAGACTCCGCCGGAACTGGGCTCGGACATCATCGAGCGCGGCATTACTCTGACCGGGGGTGGAGCCCTCTTGCGCGGCCTGGACCGGCTGCTGAGCAGCGTTACCGATATCCCCGTCCACGTCGCCGACAATGCTCTCGGATGTGTGGTTGTGGGCACGGGCCGCGCGCTGGAAGAGTACGAAGCCATCCGCGCCAGCGGCGCGGTTAGCACAATCTAGGAAATCAAGTGGACAGGGAACTCCCCTCTTCGCTGGCAGGTCCGCTACGCGATCAGCTTCTTCACCACTTCCCCATGCACGTCGGTTAAGCGGAAGTTCCGACCCATGAAGTTGTACGTGAGCTGCGTATGATCGAGCCCGAGCTGGTGCAAGATCGTTGCGTTCAGATCATGCACGTGCACCGGGTCGGCGGTAATGTTGTAGCCCAACTCATCGGTCTCGCCGAGCGAAAGCCCGGGCTTGATGCCGCCGCCGGCCATCCACATCGTGAAGCACCGTGGATGGTGGTCGCGTCCGAGGTAGGTCGATCCTGCGCGACCCTCGTTCATTGGCGTACGGCCGAACTCGCCTCCCCAAACCACCAACGTATCATCCAGCAAGCCGCGCCGCTTCAGATCGACGAGCAGCGCCGACATCCCCTTGTCGACTTCCGCACACAGCTTCGGAAGGCGATGCTTGATGTCATCGCCCTCGCTCGTGCCGTGATTGTCCCAACCCCGGTGATAAAGCTGCACAAATCGAACGCCCCGCTCGACCAGCCGCCTCGCCAGCAGGCAATTGTTGCCGAAGCTCTTCTTGCCCGGCTCGGTGCCGTAAAGCTCGTGGGTCTCCGGTGTCTCCTGCCCCCAATCCATCAGTTCCGGCACGCTGGTCTGCATCCGATAAGCAAGCTCGTACTGCGAGATGCGGGTCTCGATTTCGGGATCGAGGGTTTGCTGCTGCTTCAGTCGGTTGAGGTCGCGTAGGGCATCGAGCGTGTCGCGGCGCACCTCCCGAGGTACGCCGTCGGGATCGGTGACGAACAGCACCGCGTCACCCTGGCTGCGGAACTCCACGCCCTGATGGACGGTCGGCAAGAAGCCGCTACCCCAACACGCCTTGCCCCCGTCCGGGTTGTTCTCACCCGACACCAAGACCACGAATCCGGGCAGGTCCTTGTTCTCCGTGCCCAAGCCGTAACTGAGCCATGCGCCCAGCGACGGCCGCCCCGGCAGTTGGAAGCCGGTGTTCATGAAAAGCTGCGCTGGCGCATGGTTGAACTGGTCGGTCTTTACCGATCGGATCACGGCCACGTCGTCGACGACCTTCTTGAAGTTCGGCAGCAACTCCGACACCCATTGACCCGACTGCCCACACCGCTCGAACTCGTAAGGTGAGCCCAGCAGCCGCGGCGTCCCCTTGATGAACGCGAACCGCTCTCCAGCCAGAAGTTCCTCCGGGCACGGCTCGCCATTGTGCTTCTGGAGCAGCGGTTTCGGATCGAAGAGATCGACCTGCGAAGGCGCGCCCGCCATGAACATGAAAATGACGCGCTTGGCGCGCGGCGCAAAGTGCGACTTGAGACCAGAAGCCGAACTTTGGGCAAAGGTCTCGCCAAGCATCGACGCCAAGGCCACGGTGCCTAGGCCGTAACCGATCTCCTTGAACAAGGTTCGGCGGGTGATTTCTCGTAGATGCAGTCGGTCAGGGTTCATCTTATTCCTTGTTCAGAGTCTCGTCGAGATTCAGCAGCACGTTGGCGACCATCACCCATGCGGCTTGCTCGGGGGTCGCAGCGAGCTTCTTGGCAGATTCGGGATCGCGCTGGTATCGCTGTCGAACATCCGAGACCAGCTTCACCAGCCGCGCTTTTTCGGCGGCAGTGGGACGTCGCCCGGTGCATCGCCGAAAGCCCTCGACGATTCGCGCTCCCGGATCGGTTCCAACCTTCGCAAGATGGCCGGAAAGCGCTCTCGCGGCTTCCAGGTAAGCGGGGTCATTGAGCATGGCCAGCGCCTGCAGCGGCGTATTGGTCCGGGTTCGGCGAACCGTGCACTGCTCGCGGCTGGTCGCATCGAAGGCCATAAACGACGGATAAGGGGCCGTGCGCTTCATGAAGGTGTAGATGCCCCGGCGGTATCGGTCACCGTCCTGGGCGGTCATCCATCGCTCGCCGCTGTAGGGGGTGTTCCAAATGCCCTCGGGTTGTACGGGAAACACGCTCGGCCCACCCACCTTCGGATTCAGCAGTCCCGAAATGCGCAAGGCGTTGTCGCGTAGGGTCTCCGCATCGAGCCGATACCGAGGAGCCCGAGCCAGCCACTCATTGTTTGGGTCGGCAGCCCGAATCTTCGCCGAGGTCACAGGTGACTGTCGGTACGTCGCCGACGTCACCAGTAACCGCAGCATCTGCTTGTTGCTCCACTTCTTGCGCACAAACTCGGTAGCCAGCCAGTCAAGAAGCTCGGGATGGCTGGGCGGGGTCGCTTGAGTGCCAAAGTTCTCGCTCGTCTCCACGATGCCGCGTCCGAAGATGTGCTCCCACAGTCGATTCACCTGAACCCGTGCGGTCAGCGGATGCTCAGGATGGGTCAGCCATCTCGCCAAGCCCAGCCGGTTCTTGGGCAGCCCCTCCTTCATGGGCGGGAGCACTTCGGGGGTGTTTGCGGTCATCCACGGTCCGCGCTGAAGGAACTCGCCTCGCTCGCGGAACTGGATGCGCGGAATCCCCTGTCGATTCTCTTCGAGGACCATCGCGGTCGGCACCTGCCGCTCGATTTGGCTGCGCTCGGATTGGATCGCCTTTTGCTGAGCAACGAGCTTGCGCCGCTCGGGCGCGGCCTCGGCGTACCGTTTGCGAAGGGCTGTCTCATCGCTGAGGTTGAACCCCATGGGGATCACGTATTGTGCTGGATGAGGTCGACCAATGGCTTCCAGCTTGAACCGCCCAAGTACGTGCTGCGGCCATTGGGTGGATCGCATGCCCATCGTGATCGAGTAGCTGGCTCCTGCCGAGATGGGTTCGGCGAGTTCGATGATCAAGTGGTGACCAGCGCGGAAGTGAGGGGCGATCGCCCAGCCTGTATCGGGGTTCGTGTCCAGCACACCGCGGACATCGAATCCGTTCTGGGTGTGGCTAGCGGCGAGCTCAGTGATCGGCATCGGCTTGCCCGCCGTCACCTTAAGGTCGCTTAGGATGAAGTTGCCGGATGGCGAGCGACCCGATCCCGCGTTGGGCATGGTCGGGTCGGGCACCACGGTGAGTTTGAAACCAGTGATCGGAGAGGAAGCTTTGCCGCTCAGCACGTACTCCGTCTGGTTGGGCGTCGGTCCGGTCGCTCGCAGATCGGTATCCACCGCCTCTAAGCCCATGCCGCTGACTGCCACAGCTGACCAACCGGGACTCGAGATCGCGGCGCGCCAATCGGCGTAAGCGGTTTCGTTCACGGGAGCCGCGAGGGATTCTTCAAGGCGTGCCAGAGTTGCACGTAGCTGGGTCAGTTTGGCGTTTTGCTCGGCCGTAGGAACGGGGATTTCAGGCTCCACCCACTTCTCTTCCGAGACCGAAGCATCGCCGCGCTTCACGATCCTGGTGTTGGCGAAGAACGCCATGAACTTGAAGTAATCCTTGTGGCTCAGCGGGTCGTACTTGTGGTCGTGGCACTGCGCACATGCCATGGTCAGCCCATTAAAGACGGTCGCCGTCGTTCCGACACGGTCGACGAGCTTGGCGAAGTGCGCCTCTTCCTGGTCCACGCCGCCCTCAAGGTTCTGCATGGTGTTGCGGTGGAACCCGGTCGCGATTTTCTGGGCGGCCGTTCCGTTGCGAATCAGGTCGCCCGCCATCTGGTCGACGACGAACTGGTCGTACGGCAAATCGCGGTTAAACGCATCGATCACCCAATCCCGATAAAGCCAAGCCGTCCGTTGGAGATCCTTCTCAAATCCATCCGAGTCGGCGTAGCGAGCGAGATCCAGCCACTTGCGCGCCATGTGTTCGCCGAAGTGGGGCGAAGCGAGCAGCCGATCCACCAAACGCTCATACGCGTCGGGCCGACGGTCGGACAAGAATGCGTCGATTTCCGCCGGGGTCGGAGGCAGGCCCAGCAAGTCGAGATAGACCCGACGTACCAGGGTCTCTTTCCCCGCTGCAGTCGCCGGGCTCCAACCCTTCCCCTCAAGCTTTTCGAGCACGAACGCATCCACGGGGTTGCGAACCCAATCGGCCCGCTTGGGCTTAGGCACGGATGGGCGAGTCGGCGAAACAAATGCCCAGTGCCGATGCTCGCCGTCGTCGGTCGTCTCAGCTCCGCCAGCAATCCAACGCCGGAGCTTGTCCATCGAGGCGTCGTCCAACGGCGCGAACCCCATCGGCATGCGCGACTTACCGCCCTCGCCTCGCAAGCGCTGCAGCAAGAGCGACTGCGCAGGACTCTGGAAGTTGAACAAGGCTCCGCTCGCGCCACCCTTGGCGATCCCCGCCGCCGAAGAGAGGTCGAGTCCTGCCGATGCCGTGGCTCCGGTGTGGCACGAGGAGCAGTTGGCCTTGAACAGCGGCGCGATGTCTCGGTCAAATCGAATCTCCGGGTCGGGGAGCGGTGCGCCCGCGCTGACCCACGATTCGATCTGCCGAATCGTTACATCCGAGACCGGCGCAAACCCCATCGGCATCCGTGGTTTGCCTCCTTCGCCGCGCAAGCGCTGCACCAAGATCGAGTTCTTAGGGGTCAACATTGAGCCGCTGACACCACCCTTGCGGATCGCCGCGGCCGTCGTAAGGTCGAGTCCACCCTGCGCATTGCCGGGCTGGTGGCAAGAGATGCACTGGGACTTGAACAGCGGTTCGATGGACTTGCGAAAGCTCACTGGCTCAGCCGGGGGCTTACTTGGCGTACCAGGCATGGCGAGCACCAACCCGTAGGGCAGAAGCGACAGCAAGAACCCGGTGGCAGGATTGAGGCGTGGCATCGGTGTGTTCCCATCTTACATCGTGGCAGGGAGGGTCGCGCTCCGTCGCGACCTCCACGAATCCCGGACAGAGCGCCGCACTCCGATCAAGTAACCCTCCTGCCCTCAAACCGTCCGAAGGGGTAACGTGCCCACCATGAACCGCACCCTCGCGCTCGCGTTGCTCTTCGGGTCTTCGTTCGGGTCCTCCGCCACCTACACGTTCACCGCGAACGTCGCCGATGGCCTCGCAACCGTTCGCATCGAACTGGGCCAGGAACGATCATCGAAGCGATTCGATATGCCGGCATGGGCACCTGGAGACTACGCGATTCTGAACTACGGCCAGTACGTGCGCTCGATTCAATTCAAACGAAACGGCCAGATCGTCGAGCATAAGACGGGGTCCGGACCCAACACGTGGGAGATTCCCGGCGGAGCCGACACGGTCGAGTACACCGTCGCCCCGAGCCGGGGCAACTTCTCCCCCAACTTGCGGATGCGCGACAAGGAGACCTTCATCAGCGGCCCCGGCGTGTTCGGTTGGTTCGAGGGGGCCGCCAAGGAGCAGCAGTCGCTGTGGATGACCCGCCCTAATAGCGATTGGAAGGTCGTTTGCTCTCTGCGAGCCGGCCAGCAAGAGCCGAACCGCGCCGAGGTCATCGCCGCCGACTACGACGAACTCATCGACGCCCCGATCGTCGCGGGGCCGGGAGTCCGGGTTCATGAGTTTATGGTGGGCGGCAAGCCGCACTGGATCGTCGGCTATGGGCAAACCGAAGGGGTCGATCTCCCCGCCTTCGCCTCCGTATCTAAGGGTGCCCCCGAGCAGGCTCTTCTGCTTTTTGGTGAACTGCCCTACGAACGGTACCTATTCATGTTCGACTTTGGCGGTCCGGGTGGAGGATTAGAGCACCGCGACTCCGCGAGAATGGGCATCAGCCCGCGTCAGTCGCCCGCTTCGGCCCGGGGGCTCATCTACCACGAGTACGTCCACACCTTCAATGTGAAGCGCATCCGCGCCGAAGCGCTCGGTCCGTTTGATTACACGAAGCCCGCCATCACCGGAACGCTCTGGTGGCTGGAAGGAGTGACCGACTACTACGGCGAAGTCTTCCAAATGCGAGCAGGCCACATCAGCCGAAGTGACTTCCTCGCCGAGGTGCGCGGTACGTTCGACCAAGTCTCAAGCGGTCGCTATCTCGAAGTCTCCGCCGATGAATCGAGCCGACGGGTTTGGGAGACCCGGGGGTCGTTCGGCTTTGGCGGGATCAGTTACTACACCAAAGGGCGCGCCGCGGGAGCGTTGCTCGATCTCGCGATACGGGCTCATTCAGGTGGCAAGCGGTCGCTGGACGACGTAATGCGCAAGCTGTGGGACGAATGCAAGGATGATCAGCCGGGTTACAAGGATGTCCGGATCCGCGAACTCTGCATGGAGTTCGGGGGAGCTGCGCTTGGGCCGATCTACGATGCTACCGTGATGAAGGCGGGTCCGATGCCCTTTGTGGAAGCCCTCAAGCCGTGGCCCTTCGTGATGTTCAGCCGCGAGCGGGGCTTCGTGGTCGCCGCCGATGCCAATGCCGCCGAGTTCGCTCAGTGGCCGCTGCCCGTCAAACGCTAGCGCGGGCGACGCAAGTGGTCTACAAAGAGGAACTGTTGGGCGAAGCCCGCGAGGTCGCCAAACCGGTCTCGCAGGGCTTCGCCCACCTCGCGCTTGCGGGCGTCCGTTAGGGTCTTGCCCGTTTGGCCGTATACCGCGGCGTATGCTTGCCAAAGGTGAGTGTCGACCGGCGCCGCCGAGGTCTTGTCAAAGGCATACAAGGCGATGCAATCGGCAAGCTTGGGACCCACCCCGGGTAGTTCCTCCAGAGCCTCCACAACTTCGAAGTAGGGTCGCGTGCGCAGTTCAGCGAGCCATTCCTCACCCCCGCGCGCATTGAGCTCGCGAGCCACGAGGGGAAGCGTCCGGCCTCGGTAGCCAAAGCCCTTCTCTCGCCACTCCCCCTCAGAAACCTCGGCGAGCCGCTCCAGACTCGGGAAGCCCGGCCCCTCAAGCGCGGCCATCCGCTCGACCATGCTCGCAATCCGTGGCAAGTGGTTGTTGGCGGTGCAGAGGAACGTGAAGAGCATCTCTCGAGCGCACGAAGGACGCATGAGCCTCAGCCCCGGCCAACGCGCGATGATCGGCTCAAGCTCCGGTCCCCGCCGAATCAGGTCCGCGTGCAGAGCGGGCAAGGCGACATCCAGCCGAAACAGCCGCCGCAGGTCTTCGAGCGTGCCGTTGGTCTCTACGTGCTCGTCACAGAAGCGATACCAGTGGAGGTGGTCCCTTCCCTCCCATCCGGCTGCGGACACGCGCCAACGGAACACCTGGCCG
>JANJUB010000061.1 GCA_024710805.1 Fimbriimonadaceae bacterium
TTCCAGCAGGGCCATCTCGTCGGTGAACTCCTGACTTACTTCATCATACGCCCTGAGGAGCAGATTCCGCTTCGTTCCTTGCGGTGTTTGCATCGCAACAAGGCGGGTGCGATCGAGCGTGGCGACGTCTTCGCCCACCACCTGCTTGATCGTGTCCACCACCGGCACGCACGCGGCGACGGCGTCGGCGGTCTCCAGCCCCTCGATCACCCTGTGGATGACCTCGGCCGAGACGAAGGGACGTGCGGCGTCGTGGATGAGGAGGGTCTCTTGGGTTGCCGCCTCAACACCTCGACGGGCGCTCTCACCCCGGGTCGTTCCTCCCGCGACGACGAAGTCGGCGTCGTCGGCGAGTTCACGGAACGCCTCCACATGGTCGGCGTGGGCCACGATGCCGATCTCGGTGATTTCCGGCATCGAGCGGAAGGTGTCGTAGGCGTAGCGCCAGAGGGGACGGCCGCGCAGGATGACCTGTGTCTTGTCCGCGCCGAATCGTTCTCCACGGCCGGCAGCCAACAAAATGGCGGTAACGCCCACTAGGGCCTCCGGGGCGTCGTTGGGCGACGCCGGATGAACGCGTCGTTGTCTCCGTCGGGATGGGCGAAGATCATCTTGCCCCGTTCGGTCTGGATAACTTGGGTGACGACCACCTGAATCGTCTCACCCAGGTGGCTGCGGCCATTCTCCACGACCACCATTGTGCCGTCATCGAGGTAGCCCACACCCTGCCCCGGTTGGTTCCCCTCCCGGATCACGGCCAACTCCATGGTCTCGGAGGGCAGCACGTTCGGGCGAAGCGCGAGCGCGAGATCGTTGATATTCAGCACCTTGACTTCCTGCAAGGTAGCAACTCGGTTCAAGTTGACATCGTTCGTGACGATGTCTGCACCCATCGCGCGTGCCAACCGGACCAGCCGCGCGTCGACTTCGTCGCCGATGTCCGGGGCCAGATGGTCATGAACTCGGACCTCCACTTGGTGGTCGTTCTTGAGGAGCTGAAGCACGTCCAGTCCGCGGCGTCCGCGCTGGCGGCGCATCGCGTCGGGGCTGTCGGCGATGTACTGCAACTCATCCAGAACAAAACCCGGAATGTAGAGAGGCCCCTCTAAGAAGCCAGTCCGACCGAGATCGATGATCCGCCCGTCGATGATTACGTTCGTATCGAGGAGCTTGATCCCCCGCCGCTTCGCCTTAGCCTGCCCGCGCGTCCACGGGAGGATGTCCTCGATCGACTGCAACACCGAGATCGCCAACGTCGAGAAGCCGGCGATGAGAAGCAGGGTCGACACGACCAGGGCCGCGTACTGGCCACTCATCAGCGTGAACAGAACGAACAGGAACGGCACGGAGGCGATCAGGCCGACGAACATCCCGATGAAGACCGTGACCTTTCCGCCGGGGGGCATGCTGTCCCATCGGTGGACAAACCGAGTGACGAAGCGGTGAAACAGGTTGCCCAAGCCGGCGCCGGCGACAAAGCCAGCCACTGCGCCCGCAACCTGGGCAACCGCCACGCCGATCACCGGAGTGTCGCGGTCCTTGTTAATGAACGAGTTCAGGAACCTCAGCAGAGGCTCGACAAACTGGAAGAAGAGCAGCCCGAACAGCAGCGCGCCCAGCACAACGAAGAACGCCCGCCAAATGGGACGTTTTCGCTTCGGAATCACCAACTCCTGTTCAGTTCCGTCTTCTTGCATCCAAGACCTCGATACGGACTCGATCTAGGAACGTAAACGTATACGCTTCTTCGACCGTGCCCTGGGCCAGCTTCAAATGGGTCCCGCCAACGTTCGGCTGAGGACGCGTTGAATCGACACCCACCCAGTTTGTACCATCCCAGGCCTCGACCCATGCGTGATAGTAGTAACGACCCTCCATGAGGACCAGCCCACTTACTAGTCTAGCGGGAACTTGCGCCGCACGCAACAACGTGCAGGTTAAAATCGCATAATCCCGGCAAACTCCTTCTTTGGAGGACCAAACTTCGGAGGCGTCGCGGAGCACGCCAATGCCCGCATTCGGGCGCATGGCGTTGAAAACATAGCGATGGACGCGATTCGTGGCCTCGTTCACCGTCTTGGCGGTACCCACCACTTCAGCGGCCATTTTCTTGAACTGCGCCGACTCTGAGGGGATGTTCAGGTCGGGCTTCACCCACATCGGCTTTTGAGCCCGGGCGGCGGCGATCGTGGTCTTCGCGCTCATCGAGACCGGGTGAATAGTAACTTTCCACGAGCGGCCGTCTTTCGTGACGGTCTGGAACGCATCGCTGGGGAGGCGGCCCAGGTCGACATTGGACAGCCTCAGCGTGAGGCGAGTTATCGCGTCGGGGTTGGTAATGGGCCGATCAGGCCTGATCGCGTTGACTTCGGCCAAATCGGGCCGCGGCGCACCCACGCCGGCTTCGGCGAGAGCCTCAGCCTCGGTGATCGGCAGCATCTCCATGCCCATCGGACCGTCCACCTTCAGGAGGTCGCCCTTCGCCGATAAGTACACCTTCATCGTGGCGCGAGGCTCAGAGACCTCGATCACGTCGACGTCGGTCATGGTGCCCTTCACATCGATCTTGGTCCGCCCACCCTTGCGCACCTCGTTCTTCACAAGTCCAGCGGTCATGGGGTCGAGAACGTAGTAGAAGCGCGCGGTCCCGGGCGACACGGTCTCGCTCAGCAGGGCGCCGACGGCGTCGTCGACGACCGGGGCATCTTTGGGCAAGTCGATCGACTTGGTGGTCTTCGCCCCGTTGTTGTCGATCAGCAGTTCGATCTTGTCGGCGAGAAACGTGGCATCCACCTTCTGCACACGCCCCGCGCTCTCGACCGAGAACTCCATGCGCATCGGTTTGCCATCGGCGCCTTGCCAGGTGGTGCTCTTGATCGTGGTCTTCATCGCCGCCCCGAGCAGCCCTGCGTCGATGATCGTGGCACCGTCGGTCCGCTTGGCCGACTTCCCTTCGAACTCGGTCTCGGATGAGGAGCTGACCGTGTAGCCGATCTTGCTCCCCTGCAGGAAGATGCCCAGATAGCTCTTCTCGTCCGCCAGCGCGGTGGCGGCCAAAACGAGGGTGAGCAACAAGTTCAAAACAATGAAACCGAGTTTTCGCATGGTCTTTACATTAAAACGTCGTAGGTTGCTGACGAGTGCGCCTTTCGGTACGTCATTCAACAGCGCAGGGTCTATACTCTGACGGATTTGCATGGGTAAGAAGCTCGTCATCGTTGAATCTCCCGCCAAAGCGCGGACCATCAAGGGGTTTTTGGGCCCCGATTATGAAGTGTTGGCCAGCATAGGCCACATTCGCGACCTCGCTGAAAACAAGAAGGAGCTTCCCACCGAACATCAAAAGAAGTGGTGGGCCGATTACTCGGTCGACATGGAAAACGACTTCGAGCCGATCTACATCGTCCCCGACGAGAAGCGCGCTCAGGTCACCAAACTGCGAGCGGCGATGAAGGATGCCGATTCGCTCGTGCTCGCCACGGACGAAGATCGGGAGGGCGAGAGCATCTCCTGGCATCTGCTCGAAGTTCTCAAGCCCAAAAAGGGCATGGTCGTCCAGCGCATCGCCTTCCACGAGATCACCAAGGACGCGATCCGCAAAGCCCTGGAGACGCCTCGCCAGATCGACCAAGACCTGGTGCGTGCCCAAGAAGCCCGGCGGGTCTTGGATCGGCTGTTTGGCTATGGCATCTCGCCGGTCATCTGGCGCATCAGCAAAGGTAAGCGGCTCAGCGTCGGCCGGGTGCAGACACCGGCGGTGAAGCTGGTCGTGGAGCGAGAAATCCAGCGGCGCAACTTCCAATCGTCCGAGTACTGGGATCTGAAGGCGACGCTGCTCGCCGCAAAAACACCTTTCGAAGCCACCCTTCAAGCGGTCGAAGATCGACGGCTGGTTTCGGGCAAGGACGACTTCGATCCGGCTACGGGACAGCTTAAGAACAAGGACAAGCTTCATCTCGATGGTCCGGGCGCGAATCGGCTTCTCGAGGAAGTCAAGGAGGCTCGGCCGTGGACGGTCACCGACGTCGAGAGCCATCCTGAGCAGCGCAAACCCTATCCGCCATTCATGACCTCGACGCTCCAGCAGGAGGCCAACCGCAAGCTCGGCTTTGCCGCCGAACGGACGATGCGTATCGCGCAGGACCTCTACGAGGGCATCACGGGTTCCGGG
>JANJUB010000066.1 GCA_024710805.1 Fimbriimonadaceae bacterium
CCGATTCCGCTGATCGCGGACATCTACCCTGATCCCGAGTTCGGCAGCGGAGCGGTCAAGATCACGCCTGCCCACGACGCCAATGACTTCACGGTCGGCCAGCGTCACAAGCTACCGATGCCGGTGGTCATCGACGAAGCCGGCAAGATCAACGAGTACGGCGGAGTCTACGCGGGCCTGGACCGTAACGAGGCGAGAAAGAGGATCGTCGCCGACCTTGAAGAGCAGGGCTTCCTCGACCACATCGACGATCATGAGATTCCGATCATCGTCAGCGAGCGCAGCGGTGAGCCGATCGAGCCGCTTCTCAGCGAGCAGTGGTTTGCGGATCAACCCAAGCTGGCGAAAGCGGTCATCGAAGCGGTTGAAGCCGGCAAGATCAAGTTTGTCCCCGAGCGATACACCAAGATCTTCATCGAGTGGCTGGAGAATGTCTACGACTGGAACATCAGCCGCCAGCTTTGGTGGGGCCAGCGGGTTCCCGTTTACTACACCGAAGACGGCACGCCGTTCGCGGCCCACTCGTGGGAGGAAGCTCAGCAGAAGGCCGGCGATCAGAAGATCGTGCGCCAGGATGACGACGTCCTCGACACCTGGTTCAGCAGCGGACTCTGGCCGTTCGGCACCCTCGGCTGGCCCGAGCAGACCGATGACCTCAAGACCTTCTACCCGACCAGCGTGCTCGTCACGTCGCGCGAAATCATCTACCTGTGGGTTGCCCGGATGGCGATGATGGGGCTCGACTTCCTCGACGACATCCCCTTTGAGGACGTGTACATCTATGCAACCGTGCTTACCGAGGACGGCCGCCGCATGAGCAAATCGCTCGGCACCGGCGTCGATCCCAACGAGGTCATGGACCGCATCGGCGCCGACGCGCTGCGCTACACGTTGCTCAGCCAGACCGGATACAACCAGGACATCCGCTATAGTGTCCGCCGCACGGACGAGGCCCGCAACTTCTGCAACAAGATCTGGAATGCCACCCGCTTCGTACTGATGAACCTCGACGGCGAGGCTCCCGCCAAACCTGGGGAACTGCAAGTCACTGACGAATGGCTGCTCAGCCGACTCTACGAGACCGAGCGCATCGTCCGCGAGGCGTACGACGCCTATGACAACTCGACCGCAGCGCAGCAGCTCTATCGGTTCTTCTGGTCGGAGCTGTGCGACTGGTACATCGAGGTGTCAAAGAGCCGCTTAGCCGATCCTGCCCAGCGGCAAACCCCGCAGTGGGTCTTGCTCCGGGCAATCGAGGCGTTCGTCACGATGATGCACCCGATCATGCCCCACATCACGGAAGAGATCTACAGCCATCTGCCGATCTCGGGCAAAGCCCCGTTCCTCATGGCGGCCGACTGGCCAGCACTCGATCCGTCGTTCCATCGGCCGGAAAGTGAAGCGAAGGTCGAGCGTTGGTTCGAGATCATCCGGGCCCTTCGCGCACTGCGTGCGGCTCTGGAAATCGAACCGCGAAAAACGCTCCCGGCAGTCTATGTCGAAGGCGACCTGGCGGGAGGCGAATCGGTGATCGCATCCCAAGCATGGTGCGAGCGCGTCGAGTCGGGCAAGCCCGCCGGCAAGTTCGTGTCGACAACGATTCAGGGAGTCGACCTCCATCTGGAGCTGGGCGACATGGTCGATCTTGCCAAACTGCGCGACAAGCTCACCCGCGAGCAGGAGAAGCTGGCTGACGACGGTCAGAAGCTCCGAGCGCGGCTGGAGAACCCGATGTTCGTCGAGCGGGCCAAACCCGAGGTTGTCGAGCGCGAGCGGGAGACCCTCGCCGATGTCGAGTCTCGGCTCGAGAAAGTGGTCGAACGGCTCGCGCTTCTGGGCTAGCGCGTCCGTACGAAGCCTTTCGCGGTGGCCTTCAGGTGAAGGTCACCGTGTTGGTCGGTCCGCCACACGACGATGCCTCGAACCCGGCATCTCTCTAGGGTGTCGGGTGCCGGGTGGCCGTACGAGTTGTTCCGTCCGCTGCTGGCGATCGCAAACTGGGGTCGCACGTGGTCGAGCCATCCGCCATTGGATGAGAATCGGCTTCCGTGGTGGCCGAGTTTCAGATACTGGGCGGTCCAGGGTCCCTTCTTGATCATCTGCAGTTCGGCGATCTCCCCCGCGTCACCGGTCATCATCAGCGACGACGCCCCCATGCCTACCCACACAAAGAGCGAACCCTCGTTATCGGAAGTGGCGGGATCCCATGCCGGGACGTCCATCCTCAGCGTTGCGTCGCCGAACTTAGCCATCGAGGGTCCGGCGATCCACTGCACCTGATCATCTCGGACCCCCGCCTCTTTGAACTCACGACTGAGTTCTGGATGGCCCTTGAAGTGAAGAGGAACTCCTATTGTTCGGACGGATATTCTCCGCGTAATGGAGGATAATCCGCCAATATGATCACTATCCGGGTGGGTCAGCAAGACCATGTCGATTTGCGTCACCCCCATCTGCTTGAGCTTCGGGACGATGATCCGGGCACCTGCATCGTAGCGGTCCGTCGCTGGCCCGGCATCGATGAGAACCGTCTTTCCGCCCGATCGCACGACGGTGCAGTCACCCTGGCCGACCGACAGGAAGGACACCCGCGTTCCATCATTGGGCGAGCGGCGCGTGGACCAGAATGCACCGGCCGCGACTAGGCCGACCACGCTGGCGACCCCGAGCTTATGCCGGGCGTTCACGGAACCTCCACAGCGCTATCCCGACCATCCACGCGGGCAGCATCCAACCTGCCGCAAACGGGGGGAACTCAGCGGCGGCGAACGGCCACGAGGCCATGAACTCCACCGCTGCCAGCATCGATGTGCCGGCCCCCTCCACGACCGCCATGATCAACGCCGGTAAGACCGGCACCCAACTCACCATCCAAGCGGCAAGCGAACCGACCACGATCACCGTGACCGGAACCGAGACAATCAGATTCGCCAAGACTCCCACTACCGACAGGTAGCCAAAGTTGTAGGCGATCAGCGGCCCCGTGGCAAGCGTCGCCACCAAGCTGATCCAAGCCGACTGCGCGATCGGATCGGCCACCGAGGATTCACCCTCGCGCCGAGGTCGGGGATACCAAGGGAACAGCCCAATGCCCAGCACTGCCAAAAACGATAGCTGAAAGCCGATGTCCCACACCGCTCTTGGATCGAGCAGCAGATTGCCAACTGCGGCCAGGCCGAGCGCCGAGAGCAGATCCGCCTCGCGCCGCCACAGGTACGCGGTCAGCAGCAGTCCCGCCATCGCCACGGCTCGCACGACCGGAGGACGCAGCCCGGTGGCCCCCATATAAAGCAGGAGGACGCCGAGAAGCAGCACCAGCTGCCATCGGCGGTCGATCGGCAATCGCGACAAAATCGACTGGAGGAACAGGGCAAAGATGCCCACGTGGAGGCCAGACGCACTGACGATATGGATAACTCCGACCGTTCGCAGATCTTCACGAATCTCGTCATCTAGTCCGCCATCGACGTTGAAGCAGACCGCGTCGGCGAGCCCCGCCGACTCGGCCGATAGATGCCGAGACGTGAACCCGCGGAAAGAGTCTCGCCACTGCCGTCCCCATCGCCACCACTGCGGCCCCTCGCTAACCATGGTCGCTTCCTCAACCGTCAGCCTTCCATGCACTCCGCGACGCTCCCACTGCGTACGCTGCCAGGGCGGAAACGGCTCGCCGCGGGCCGAGACATGGAGCGTGTCGCCCAGACTCGCTCGAACGTCGAGGGGAAGCGACGCACGATACACGAACTCTCCCACTCGTAACGAGGCAATCTCGCGAGTGCCGCTAATCCGCGGAACCGTTACCACCTGCGCTGCCCCGGTCACGCGCTGGACGCCGCTCACGCCCACGACGGGCATTTGGCCCATCAACAAACCGAGCCCGACCGCGGCCAGCGTGAGGACGCGGCCCGACCAGGTTGGCGCAACGAGCACCAATCCCAAAACCAGGAAGGCAAGCCAGGCAAGTTCGCGCATCAGCAGGCCCAGCGTCAGCCCAAAGGCCGCCACTAGTAAGGGCCGGTGATACACCTCCCGCCGCAGCACGGACAAAAGCTACCCGCCGGAAGGGCCAATCTCCTGCTGGGACCATCGAACAAGTGGGATTCGGGGGCGTCTCTTCGGGCATGTTGCCTGCTTTGCTCCTGCTGATTCCGCCCCCGACTCTCGATGTCGAGGCCGCGTGGACGGTCGCCCAGTCCTCACGCAGCCAAGCGGTGCTGGTGATGCACGAAGGCAAAATCGTGTTCGAGCGGTATGCGAACGGCGGCCGACAGAACCTCCCGCACGCGCTCGCAAGCGGATCGAAGAGCTTCACCGGGCTGCTCGCGGTGGCCGCGGTTCAGGATGGGTTGCTCTCTTCGCTCGATGAGAAGGTGGCGGACACGCTTCCGGAGTGGAGGTCGGACCCGATCAAGAGCAAGGTGACGGTTCGGCAGCTGCTCAGCTTAGAGAGCGGGATGGCCGGGGGCAGCGCCGCTCTCGACGCAAACTGGATTTCCTATGCCGATGCCGCGAGCCAGCCCATTCGGTGGCAACCCGAGACCCGCTTTCACTACGGGCCGTACCCATTCCTCACGTTTGGTGCGGTCTTAACGAAGAAGCTCAAGGGAGAAACCGTCGAGACCTATTTGAATCGAAGACTCCTGCAGCCGCTGGGCATCAAAGCCCTCTGGAAGAAGACGGATGGGGGCGAGATTGCCCTGCCGGGCGGGGCCGCGATGACCGCTCGCGACTGGGCGACGCTCGGCCAGTTCCTCATCCAGGAGGGCAACTGGAAGGGCAAGCAGATCCTGTCCGCTAAGCTCCTCAAGGAGTGCTACCGGCCGGCGAAGGCCAATCCCGGCTATGGGATGAGCTTCTGGCTCACCCCCGATACGACCGCCTTGTTCCGACGCGGTAGGACAGCGCCAGACTTCGCAATGGCGGCGGGCAAGGGTGGCCAACGGCTATACCTGCTGCCCAAACAGGGTCTGGTCGTCATCCGGATGGGACCCGTGTTTCGCGACGACTACCGCGACGGACCCTTCTTGTCGGCGCTCTTGGGCAAGTCCTTCTGAGCTTCGAGCTTGGCCAACGTGCGCTCCTTGATCTCGGCGATCGTCAGGTCCTCCAGCTCGGGGTCGGCCAACCAGGGCCGAGGGATGTCTCGCGGGTCATCTTCGGGCAAGGGTCGTACGCCAAAACGCAAAGAGACGACCAGATGGGGGTCGCCGGTTCTTTGGGCGATCTTGGCGAGGATGTCGGACTCTAGCAGCCTCAGCTCTTGGGCCCACGCCGAGCCTGTAACTGAAACCCAGACCGTTCCCTGATCGAAGCGATCGGGATGAGAGCGGGCGGCCAAGAGCGGTCCTACGATCTGCTCCCAGTCGCGCAGGGCTCTTTGCGCGCGGGCGGCCCGCAACACTTCCCGGCGCTTGATCACGTCGGTCATCATCCCCGACAATCGCTTCATAAGGCCTCCAGCGTGCCGTTCTGGACGCGGTAGACCGTCGCACGGTCGAGAATCTCATCCCCCGCAGCCGCGGCCTCTGTACAGGTCAAGAACGTCTGGCCCGCATGGCGCGCGACCCACTGGCAGAGTCGAGCACGTCGACCCGCATCGAGGTCGGAGAGCATATCGTCGAGCAGCAAGATCGGCGGTTCACCAAGCTTGTCGCGCATCAGTTCCAGCGTACCGAGCTTCATCGCGATGACCGCGCTGCGCTGCTGGCCTTGGCTTCCGTAAAGCCTCCCTTCGCGGCCGGCGATCGTCAGCGACAAGTCGTCGCGGTGCGGTCCGGCGGTGGTTGTTCCACGGGCGATATCCTGGCGGCGGTTTTGAACCAGCGCTGACTCATACTCCGCGGCGGTAAGCGCTTCATCACGCGCCACATAGGTGATCGCCAGCGATTCGCCCTCTCCCAGCTCGGCTTGAGCTTCTGCGGCTAGCGGTGACAATTCCTCGACGAAGCGCCTTCGGTAATCGCGCAGACTTGCTCCGTACGTCGCCATTTGAGCTTCCCAGGCCGCAAAAGACTCGTCTGGCACAAACCGGTCCTGAGCCTGCTTGAGCAGTGCGTTCCGTTGTTCGAGGGCGCGTTTGTAAAGGGACAACGCCCGTAGATACGCCGGATAGACCTGGCTGAGTTCGAGATCGAGGAACATCCGCCGCTCGCCCGGCTCTCCGCTGACCATCGGAAGATCGAGCGAGGTGATGCATACCGAGGGCAACCGCCCGATCAGGTCGGCGGCTCTGGGTAGGCCAACTCCGTTGAGCAAGGCACGCTTGCGACCACCACGCTCTAAAGTCATCGCCAGGCTCGTTCGACCCTCGGCAACCAAGCCCTCCACCCGAAAGCGGTCTTCGCCATCACGAATCGCTTCCGCATCCCGCATCCCCCGCAGCAATCGAGTGGTTGAGATGAGATAAATCGCTTCGAGCAGGCTTGTCTTGCCGTGAGCATTCGGCCCAGCCAGAACGTGAAAGCCCGCATTGGGCTCGAGGGTTGCGTGCCGGTAGTTTCGAAACCCCTCGAGGATTAGACCGGTCAGACGGAGAGTATCCACCGCCTTCTCCGTAAATTGACCTTCTTTCATTTAAGAACTCTTGTTCTTCTTATAGGGCGAGAAGCGGTGGAAAAGCCGCCTTTGACTGCCCCGAGTGAGTTCAACAGTGCCAAAAATCGATGGGGAAACTCGTGAGGATAAGCTCCGGATAAGCTCGGAGTCCTTCCCCAGCGTGATGCGCGAATCCATTGCTCACTGCTTGCTCCCACACTTACCCACGGGCTGTTGGGGAAACTCACAACAACCCTCGTTCGCGACCGACCTTCATCACGACCGCCTCGGCTAACGACAGCGGGTGAGCGCCGGGATGTTGCGGGATGTTCCGACGTTGGGCGATCGGCAACCACACCTCGCGCATCAGACGGTCTTGGACGGTGGTTGGCAGCTGCGGGAAACGGTCGCAGAGTTGGCGTAGCGCCTGATATTCCTCGGCGGTGACGTCCTTGAGATCGCCAACGAACGCCTCATAGGGGTGAATGCCGTCTTGGTGCGGAGTAGCCACAAACTTCGGCGGGGTCCGCTTCTCGATCACCACGATGGTGTTGGCGGCGAAGTCGCCGATGCGCTGGGCCCGTGGATTGCTAAGAATGGCAAGCGCCCCTAACAAGAACCCGCCCGGAAGGAAGTCGGCGACCCGCAGGAAGTTGCGCCCGAGCGCCGAGATAAACACGACCGGAGTCCCGTCCGCCATCCGCACGCGAATCGAGAGTGCCATCTTGCCGATGGTCTGTCCGTTGTTGAGGCCCTCGAAGAGGGCGAAGTAGGCGAGCCACCCGGTGGACGACACGATCCCGATGATCGCCGAAGCATAGGGCTCAGGAACGACGGAAGCCACGCCCTGGATCAGCGTCAACATCGCCACCAGAATGAGGATCCAGTCAAGCAACTGGGCCATGAAGCGGCTACCCAACCCCGCGACGCGGTACGTGACGATCGTCTTCTCGGGGCTCAGCACCGCCAACTGGTGGGCCATACTGGGATGCTACCGCATGATTCCAACCAAGCGACTCTGGGCGTTGTTCGCCATCGGTGTTCCGATCGCCGCTGTGTCGGCGGTCGCCGGTCAGGGTTGGGTCATCTATCTTTACAACGGACTGCTGCTGGTGGCGGCTTGGATCACCAGCCGGATGAGCCCCGACATCACCCACCTGCGGGCCATCCGCGAGTTCGATCCCGTCCTCTCCGTGCGGGCGGCAAACCGCATTCGACTGCGTCTGGTGAACGATGGGGTGGAGCCCCTTCGTGGCCGTCTTCGCGACGAGCCTCCGGCATCTTTTGAGACTGAGCATTGCGAGTTTCCCCTCAATCTTGAGGCGGGAGCTGAACGCACTTACAGCTACGACACGGTTCCCCCCAGCCGCGGCGCCGACTACTTCCGCGGTACGTTTCTGCGGCTCGCGTGTCCACTGGGGTTGGTCGAGCGTCAGGTTAAACTTCCGACCGAGCAGCCGGTCCGGGTGTATCCCAATGTGCTGGCCCTACGCGAGTTTGATTTGTTGAAGCAGAAGGGCAAGCTCCGCGACTTGGGCATCCGGGTATCGCGGATGCGCGGCCTGGGTTCGGAGTTCGAGTCGTTGCGCGACTATGCCCTTGGCGACGATATCCGCAAGGTGGATTGGAAGGCCACCGCGCGCCGAGGCAAGCTCATCGTTCGGCAGTACGAGCAAGAGCGGAACCAGCCCGTGCTGATCGCGATCGACATTGGCCGCCGCATGCTCTCGGAAGTCAACGGCGTCACCAAACTCGACCACGTCCTCGATGCGCTGCTGATGCTGACGCATGCCGCCTCGGCGGCCGGTGACCTCGTCGGGCTCCTGGTGTACTCGGACCGAGTTCATCGCTACATCCCGCCGCGCAAGGGCCGCAACCAGATGGGCTTCATCATCGAGGCGATCCACGACCTGCTTGCCGATCCCGTCGAATCGGACCCCATGGGCGCGTTCGCCTACCTTGCTGCGCGCTGGAAGCGACGCTCGCTCATCGTTAACTTCACCGATGTGGAGACGGGAGAGGAAGGGCAGCGGCTGGCGTCGGCGCTAGGATCGCTCGTCCGTCGCCACATTGTGCTCACCGCGCGAATCGCGGATCCGCGATTGCAGGAGCTGGTCGAAGCCTCACCGACTCGTCCCGACTCGTTCTTCCGCAAGGCCTCGGCGCTCCAGTTCGTCGATGAGCGACGCGAAGCGGGGGCGGCCCTCTCCGCGGCGGGCATGCACCACTTGGAGTCCGAGCCCCAAGAGTTGGCCTCATCCTTGGTCAGCTTCTATTTCCACGTAAAGGAGAAGTCGCTGCTCTGACGAACACGTCAGAATGAGAGTAGGCGATCTTTGCGAGGGTTCTTAAGGCTTGTAGCATGGCTTTGTACGGTCGTGCCGGTGGCCATTCTTTTAGGATGGGGAACGGCGTTTCTGACGTCGTGCGTCGTCGCGCTATCGGCAGGCGGGGTTCCGATCATCTACCGCTACGACACCCCGGGTGGTCTGCTAACGGCCCGCGCCGACTCGTATCGCTGGAGCATCCCGCGCAACACGCTGCAGCTCCGCAAGCTCGAGATCACCGATCCCGATGGACTGTCCGTTGCCCGAGTTGGCGAGCTGTTGCTCAGCGACTTTGTCCCTGGCCAGAAGCCGGTGCAGGTTCGCCTACGCGATGTCTTCGTGCGCCTAGAGCGCAAAGCCGACGGCCATTTTCGGATTGAAGAGTGGATGCCCGTCGAAGTCGGCGAGCCTTCGAAAGTGGCCTACACGGTCGATGCCGGCCGGGTATCCGTGCTCTGGGATGATTTCTCGGGCAAGTCACGGTGGCGTAAGTGGGTCTCCACGCCTCGGTTGCGACTCGATGGCCGGGGCGTTGAGTGGATCGCTTCCGGTCGACTGAAGATCGAAGACGCGGGGTACCTGAGTGCGCGCATCGCGTCCAACCCAGCATCCGGAATCGCGGGCGATCTTCGGTTCCATAACCTCGATGTTGCGGGGCTGGTGCGGCGGTTTGGCGAGATGCCGGAGAGCCGAGACCTGCCTGAGATTCGCGACGTCCGCATGGCATCGTCCGTGGTTCAGGGCCACCTGCGGTTCGGACTCCCGCCAGAGAAGCCGATGGTCATCGCCGGGCGGCTTCGCGCATCTACCGACGGATTTCAGTTTGGGCCCGACATTGCCGCGGAGCAAGCCTCCGTTGATGCTATCCTCACCAATCAGGGGGTGCGCGGCCTGGTGACATTCGCCGATCGCAAGGTGAACGGTTCCTTCTCGGGAGTCGCACGCTGGGAACCCGATCTGGTGGTTTCGGGCAGCCTGTTGGCGCGAGCCGATCGATCGAGCAATCTCCCCAATCTTCTTCGGGCAAGCCTGCCGAAGGGCCTCGATCTCAATCGTCCGAGCTACGACGGTTGGATCGACTACCGGCCCCGGGGCGGATGGGCGGCACTCGGTGACGTTGCTGCGGAGACTTTGAGGTACGAGGGCGAGCAGATCAGACAGGTCGCCGCCCGCCTGAGCTACCAGTCGGATCAACTCCTGCTCGCCGATCTGCGCGGTGCCTACGCCCAGAATCCCGTCACGGGCGACCTGCAGCTGAATCTGCGCACCCAGACATTGCGGGGCCAAATCTCTGCGGCTCGGGTGAACGTGGCGGACGTGGCGCGCCGCTTCGGGCTCCCGGCACTCGAGGGACGAGGGGAGGCCCGACTGGCGATGTCCGGCACCGTGGCCAAGCCGGTCCTCGAACTCAGAGCCACGGGAAACGCGACGTCGAGGGAACTCGGTTACGACGCCCGACTCGGCCGATTTGAGCTGGTGGCGGGGCTGGCTTCCAACAGGGTGACCGTCGATCGGCTGACTGTGGTTGGCCCCTCGGGGACGGCGTATGCGTTGGGCAAGGTGGACCTGCGGGATCGCAGTCTTGATTTTGATGTCCTCGCGACTAGCGTTCCGCTTGGCAACTTTTTCGAGGCCATCGAGGCATCCGCCGCCTTTTCAGGCACGGTCCGAGGGACGTTCGAGAATCCGATCGCGCTCGGGCAGCTGGAGCTCTTTGGGGCACAGGCCGCCGGCCAAACCATTCCCTATGCGCGGGGCGATGTCGAGATCGACCGCCGTGGGCTCTTCGCCGAACAGGTGCTCGCCTTTAAGCGAGGGGCAACCGCGCGCGGCGAGTTTGGCTTGACCTTTGGAAATCAGGCGTTGACGGGCAACTTCACGACCACCGGCGTCAATCTGTCCGACTACCCGCCCGAGGGCATCTCCGGGATCGCCCGCGTGACTCAAGCGACCCTGGCGGGCACCCTCGAGACCCCAATTCTCAACGCGGATGTAACCGCCGATACCCTGGTGGTCGCGAACGTTCGGTTTGGCGATGTCAGCGCAAAGGCGCGCATCGAGGGCAGGACCCTGTACATCGAAGATGCCTCTGCGGCCAGCGACACGGGAAGCCTGAAAGGCTCCGGGACTTTTTCGCTGGACAATGTCAGCGGCACCTTCGATCTCGAGGCTGACCAGTTCGCGCTCGCCCCGCTGCTGCGCGAAGTGCCACTCGACTTGGCGGTGGAAGGGAGTCTCGACGGGCGTGCCCAGGGTTCCTTCGCCGACGGGAAGCTGAAGACGTTGTCGAGCGATGGCCAAATCTCGGGCCTTCGCGTGAATCAAGCGTTCCTTGGCAATGGCCCCGTGTCCGTGAAGGGCGAAGACGGACTTTGGGAGACTTCGCTATTCCTCGGCGACCTGAACTCGTACCTCGAACTGCCGAGCATGGTCTTCGATCAGGCGACCAACCAGCTCACGGGTGATGTCGTAGCAAATAACTTTGATATTCAATTGCTATACAAATCTTTTGAGCGTTACCTCGTGGACGCCCAAGGGGCCTCGAGGCTTCCGGACGACCTCCGCGAGAAACTTGCATCGGCCAAGGGCGAACTGGATCTCAGCGCGCAGCTGAGTGGCAACATCGATAACCTGAACGTCGAGGTGCCCACGCTTTCCCTCAACCAGCTGAACTTCGAGGGGCAAGCTGCGGGTGAACTGCAGGTTAAGGGGCGACGAGAAAATCGGGTGTGGACGCTCGATCAGTTTGAATGGCTGGACGGACCGGCGCTCGTGAAGCTCAACCGGGCGCGAATCGACGAGCATGGCGAAATCGACATCGACGGCGAGGTGAACGACCTGCGGTGGGCTTGGTTTGCTCCGCTCTACCCGTCGCTGGCCAGAGTACGCGGCGAAACCGACTTCCCCTTTCTCGTTACCGGTATGACCCGCTCGCCGGAGATTCGCGCCTCGCTCAGCTACGAGGAACGTCCGCCCGAGACGGTCCTCACTCCGTGGCCCAACACCCGCCTTGCGCTCCGGGATCCGCGTGCCCGCACCCGCCGCATCGATCTCGATACGATCTCGATCGAGGCCGGTGAGATCAATGCCTCAGGCGCATACAACTTCGATGGTTTCACCGGGCCAATCGAGGCGAAGATCCCCTTCAACTACCCGTTCGAGATTCCCGCGGATCGCGAGATCTTCGCCCGAGTGCGGCTCCCCGAGCGCCCTCTGGACTCGCTGACCGACTTCCTCCCGGGCCTCGATGTCAATCGCACCGAGGGTTCGGTACGGGGAGAGGTGGAAGTGCGCGGGCTGAGGGATGCACTCAAAGTGACGGGGTTGGCCGAGGCTCGGGCCAAGGAGATCGCTTGGCAGGGCTTTGCCACCGCGCTCCGCGACTTCAGGCTAGATACTTCCTTTAACGGCGAGTCCGTGGCGATCAGCGGCTCGGCAATCGGCTCGGACGGTGGCTCGCTCAGCGTCGAAGACGCGGGCCTCAAGCTCGATAATCTGAGCGAGGCGTTCAGTTCCACGTTCGACACCCTCCTCGGCAACCAGCTCTATGGCTCGCTGAAGCTGAACGACTTCAAGATGGTCTACCAGGACCCGAAGGAGGGCCCTATGTCCGCCACGGTGGGCGGCAACCTGAGCCTCGACGGCACGGTGCGGTCTCCCGAGATCAGCGGCCAGCTGCTGATCAGCGAGGTCAACGCCGCGCCGCCGTCCACGCTTGCCCAAACGGGTGCGCCCCGCCAGTTCCCGATCGACCCCCGCTTCAACGTCTCGCTGCTCGCTATAGATTCTATGCGGATGCGGTTGAGCACCGGTTCGTTCTTCTTGGGCGGTTCGGGGCAACTCTCGGGTCAGCTGAGTGCCCCCGACTTCACCTCGACGCTCGTTGTCGAACGCGGTTCCATCCGACTGCCGAACGCTCGGATCAACATCGAGCCTGGAGGCGAGATCACGATCACGTATCGTCCCGGCCCTAACGGCACCAACGCGGCGCGCGCCGAGCTGAACATGGTCGGCCGCACCCAAGTGTCCGCCGAGAGTTACACCGGCAACGTCGAGCGATACGACGTCATCCTCAACATCACCGGTGACTTGTTGCAGGAAGGCGGCCTGCAGCTCACTGCCCAAAGCGATCCGCCCGACCTCAGCCAGGAGCGCATCCTGACGATCCTCGGTCAGGGTGATGTGCTCGGCAGCCGGCGGGGCGAGGCGTTCCGGGCGGATCGCCAGCTTCAGTCGGCGCTGATCGGTATCGCTCTCCCCTACGTGGCGGGCGGGCTCACCGAGCGGCTGGCCGACCAGCTGGGTCTCGACTATCTCAACATCGAATACAACACGTTCGACCGCTTGTCGGTGACGGCGGCGATGTCGCTTGGGCGGGATATCGTGCTCAGCGGACGGCGGCAACTCTCCGAACCCTACCCGGGCGAGAGGGCCAAGTACGAGGTCCGGCTCAGCTACCGGCCACCGTTCCGAAACCGGGCGCTGCGTCGGTTCAGCATCAGCATCGGCACCGACCAAGACCGGCCTTGGAAGATCATGATCGAGTACGGGTTCCGCTTCTGAGCTCTAGCCGACCAGCTGCTTGAGCACGTCCGCGAACTTCTCTTTGACCACCTTGCGGCGGACCTTGAGGCTCGGTGTGAGTTCGCCCGTCTCGATGCTGAACGAAGCGGCCAAGACGGCGTGCTTCTTCACCTTCTCGAAGTCGGCGAGCGTCTTGTTCACGGCGTCGAGCTCACTCTTGATGAGCGCTTTCACATCATCTCGGGCGGCAAGCGCCTGGTCATCGGCGTCGGTCTCTAACTTCTCGCGGACACGGTCGAAGTTCGGGATGATGAGCCCGTATAGGAACTCGTGGCCGTCGCCGAACAGCACCACTTCCTGAATGAAGGCGCTCTCTTTGAGCGTGTTCTCGATCTTCTGAGGAGCTACGTTCTTGCCGTTGGCGAGGACGATGATGTCTTTCTTGCGGTCGGTGATCTTCAGGCTGAGACCTTCGAACTCACCGATATCGCCGGTGTGGAACCAGCCCTCGTCGTCGATCGCATGCGCCGTTTCCTCCGGCAGGTTGTAGTACCCCTCCATGAGGCCGGGGCCCTTCACCAAAATCTCGCCGTCCTCCGCGATCTTGATGTCCATGCCCATCGGCTCGCCGACTGTCCAATACTTGTTCCGGTCGGGATGGTTCAGCGTCGTGCCGGCGGCCGTCTCGGTGAGGCCCCAGCCCTGCAGTACGACGAATCGGAACGCGAGATAGAACCGCGCCACGTGCGGGGGTAGCGCCGCGCCACCGGAAACGAAGTAGCGCATTTTGCCACCGACCCGGGCGCGGATCTTCTCACCAACGATCTTGTCGAGAATCCCGGCCAACGGAGCGAACTTGCCGTCCGC
>JANJUB010000116.1 GCA_024710805.1 Fimbriimonadaceae bacterium
TGGTACATGTTTGGCGGCTGATTGACCTTGGCCGCACTGGTGGCGAAGTGGTCGTGCCAGAACAGGGTCATCTTCTCGACCAACGGACGGCGCGTCATGACCATCCGCAACACCCAGTGGCCCTGAACGGCGGGCATCTGAACGGTGTTGTTGTTGTTCTTGAAGTCGGTAATCGGAGGGATCGGTGCCTCCTCAATCTTGTCGGGATTCAGGAGGATATCGATCGCTCCCTTGACGCCGTCCTTCGCGTAGAAGTCGAGCTCCGCCTCGCTTGCCCCGAATCCGAAGCGCCGCAGGAGGTGCGCTACCTTGTCTCGATCGGTCTGAAACCCCATCACACCTGTGTAGACGCGTGAACTCGATCGCAGTTCAGCGATCAGGCCGCCCGTTGCATCTCTGAGTCCTGCCACTTCCGAGCGCGGAGAGCATCCACGCATGATGCATCCAGTCCGGTTCCTGCCTCGCGATCCATGATGGCGAACACCTCTGGCAGCGGTAGCGCCTCGCGGTAAGGACGTTCTGCGCTGAGCGCATCAAACACATCGGCCACCGCGAGGATGCGCATGTCCAGGTCGAGTTCGCTGGCAGTCAGTCCTCGCCAGTAACCCTTGCCGTCGAGCCGTTCATGATGGGCCGACGCAATGTCGGCAACGCGGTGGAACGCCCGAATGGGCTTGAGAATCTCGAAGCTATGCCTCGGGTGTTGCTGCACCCGCAGGTACTCGTCCCCATCGAGTCGGCCCGGCTTCTCGAGGATCGAGTTCGGCACTCCTAGCTTGCCGATGTCGTGCAATAGAGCCGCCCGACGCAGGGTCCGCAATCGGTCCTGATCGAACCCGAACAGCATGCCAAGCTCGACGGCGACTTCGGTCACGCGAGAGGAGTGAGCGGCGGTGAAGCTCGATTTCGCATCGACGATCATCGCGAACGCGACGCAGATCTGGTCGATGTCGGTCTCATCAGCTTTGGCGGATGCCGCTCCGATCGGGAGGTGCTGGACCGACTCCTCGGCGTGGGCGCGGAGAAGCTCCCAAAAGCCGTGGTCGTCGGATAGAGACCGAGCCGCATGAACCGTCTCTGGGTCAAACCAGGTTCCTTCGCGACGGTTGAGCATGTCCATGGCGGCGGTTAGCCCGAAGGTGGTGAAGAACACTTCGAGGGTCTGCGCTAGGCCGAGGATTCGAGCAAGAAGCGGAATCTCACTGCCGCGCAAGTGGCGAGGAGAGCCTCGACCATCCCAGTGTTCGTCGAGGTGTTCCACCGCCTGGGCTACGGCCTCCTCGAACCGGAGCTTCCTCGCGATGGCCGCACCCTGAGTACACCTCGCAAGGGTCACCTCATCCATCACTTTGGCGGGTGGCCCTAAGTTGCCAAGCATCCGTCGAAGCTTCGAGACAACTCCGTTGCCTCTTTCGGTCGCGCCGATCGCGTACTTGATGGACTCCAGAGGGCTCGACCAATCGACGGTCTTGACGCCCTGCTTGACCAGCATCTCGTCTCCACCGAAGATCTTGTGGATTCGGGAGGAGTTGCTCGAGCAGCCCGAGTCCTTGAGCAAGGCGGCGAAATAGAGGCTGTCGCGATCGCAATCCGACAGCGCCATTTCCTCGGCGATTCGCGATGCCAGTAGGCAGGTGCGGACTGCGTGCCCCTTAGGCTGACCTTCGACCAGATCGAGCGCGTGGCTCAAGGCGGCTAGGATTTCGGCTTTAGTCGCGCGCTCCATTAGAGGGGATTGTCGGAGCGCGACTGCAGCCTCCCCACCGAAAACTAACTTTCCGGGCTCGGGAACAGCGATCTCGTCGTCGGATGAGCCATGAGGTAGTTCTGCACGGAAAACACCCGCTTGCCCGGGATGCGGCGCTCGTAGTGCCCATCGGCGTGCAGCACCCACGCGTTCGTGTTGTCCTCGAGATACTTCGCGAGCAGTTCGTCCCGAAGATAGGCAATCTGCTCGGGTCGCCTCACCGGCGCGAGCACTTCGATCCGCCGGTCAAGGTTGCGGCGCATCAAGTCTGCGCTGCCCAGCCAGACCTCAGGTTGGCCCCCGTTCTCAAAGTAGAGCAACCGGCTGTGCTCGAGGAAGCGGCCCACGACCGAAACCACGTGGACGCCCGCACGAGGACGCAGGCAGCAGATACCGCGGATGATCAGGTCCACCTTCACGCCCGCCTCCGCGGCTTCGTTCAGCGCATCGACCAACTCGGGATCGACGAGCGAGTTGAGCTTGAACATGATCCGCGCCGGCGCTCCGCGCCGGGCGATCGTGGTTTCTCGCCGGATGCGTTCCAACACGCCCGTACGCAGGTTGATCGGAGCGACCATGAGCCGTCGATACACCCGCTGCTTTGAGAACCCGGTGAGGTAGTTGAAGAGTTCCGCGACGTCTTGGGTGATTTCCGGGTCGGCGGTGAAGAGGCCGAGGTCGGTGTACAGCCGCGCCGTCGTCGGGTTATAGTTGCCGGTGCCAATGTGGGCGTAGGTGGCGATGCCCTCTTCCTCGCGCCGTACCACCAAGCACAGCTTGCAGTGGGTCTTCAGCTCGGGGAAGCCATAGGTGACGTGGACACCGGCGCGCTCCAGGGCGCGAGCCCACACGAGGTTGTTGCTCTCGTCGAACCGGGCTTTGAGTTCGACCAAGACCGCAACTTGCTTGCCTGACTCGGCCGCCTTCAGTAGCGACTCGACAATCGGCGACTCGCGACCTACTCGGTACAGCGTCTGCTTGATGCCAATCACGCGAGGATCCTGGGCGGCGGAGTTGACAAACTCCTCCACGGTGCGGAAGCTATCAAAGGGATGGTGGACGATCACATCCGCTTCCTTGATCGTGCCGAATAGCGTGCGGTGGCTGGATAGGTTCTCGGCGAGGAATGGATGGTGAGGACGGTAGCGCAACGAGGGCTTGTCGATCGCGGCAATCTGCCAGAACACATCGAAACCCAGAATGCCCTGCACCTGGAACGTATCGCTCTCCTCCAGGTTGAGCAAGTGCATCAGTTTCCGGCGGACCTCTTCGGGCATCTCCTGATCGACTTCGAGCAAGACCGGATCGCCGAATCGGCGCAGTCGGATCGTCTGCTCGATCGATTCAATCAAATCTCCAGCTTCCAACTCTCGGATTTCGATATCCGCATCCCGGATCACCCGAAACTGGTGGGCGGACACGATGCTCACCCCCGGGAACAGCTGGGCGAGATTGTGGCGGATGACGTCTTCGAGCAGGACATACTCGTGACGCCGCTTGGAAACGCGAATCGCGCGGGGTGTTACGTCGGGGATCTTGACCCGAGCGAGACGCGCTCCACCGGCTTCGTCGGCGAGGACCACCGCCAGATTCAACGACCGGTTCGAGATGAACGGCACCGAGGGCGCAGGATCGAGAATCAGGGGGGTGCAGACGGGAAAGATCTCCTGCCGAAACAGAAGGTCAAGGTCGGCTCGCTTCGTCTCCGGAAGGTCCTGGTAGGCGACGATGCTGACCCCTTGTTCCTTCAGCAACGGGCGGAGTTCGCTCTCCCAAAGCGCGGCCGCAGCTTGGCGCAGCGGATACGCTTCGTTCGAGATGAGTTCGAGCTGCTCGTTAGGGCTGAGGCCATCGGCGGACGGCTCGACGACGCCACTCTCGTACTGCTCGATGAGACCCGAGACACGAACCATATAGAACTCGTCGAGGTTCGATTCGAAAATCGCAAGGAACTTGAGCCGCTCGAGCAGGGGGTTGTCGGGATTCTTGGCCTCTTCGAGCACCCGGCGGTTGAACTGGAGCCAGCTCGATTCGCGATTGAAGTACTTCTCGTTGATCGCCGGTCGCTTTCGCTTCGCGTTCTTGGTCATTCCAGTTGCCCCTTCTGTCATGTTCCACTCCCGGTCGTTGGATCAGGAGTATGTCTGGCAAATCGCGATGTGAAAGTTAAGACGGTTAGAGCGCCCGGCCCGGGATGGTTCCCTTCGCCATGCCGAGGATCGCGCCCTCGCGCACCCCGAATCGACTGATCGTGAACTCGTTGAATCCGTAGCGCCGCATGAGTGTGCGGTAGACCGTCGCGCCGGGAAGCAGGGTAGCCGCGCGCTTTGGCTTGACGGAAAACCGATCGCCGATGATAGCTTGCGGCAACCGACGCGCCGACCAAACTAAGTAATCCAGTTCGGCGGCGGCCATCTCGCGCTCGCCATCGGGGTGCAGTGCCCGCCAAAGTCCCCGCGCCACACCGCCGCACGCGATCATACGCACCGCGTCGATGGAGGGCAACTCGGCGAACCTCGCCTCGATCTCGGCCTGCAGGGCGGCGTAGACCTCGTCGCCAACCGGAGCAGCCAGATTGTGATGGGCAATCAGGGTGCCGGTCCCGATCGGAAGTGAGACCTCGTGTTCGATCTTGGGCTGGCCCTTCTTATCGACCGAACACAGTGCGACCTGCGCACTGCCTCCGCCGACCTCCACCATGACCAACGGGCCCGGGCCTTCGCAGTCGAGCCAGGCGCCGCGCAAGCCAAGTTCGGCCTCTTGAGGCCCAGAGATGATGTCCACCTTGATCCCGGTCGCCACTCGAACAGCTTTGAGCACGCGCTCCTGATTGCTCGCTCGGCGCAGCGCCTCCGTCCCGAACACGTAAATGGCCTCGGCGCCCTGGCTTGCCGCCTGACGACGGAACGTATCAAGGGTCTTGATCAGCCGATCGGCGAGCGCATCGGGAATCTTGCCCTCGCGCCCGACGATCTCCCCCAGCGAGATCCACTCGTTCGTGTCGCCCAAGCGGCTGACTTGATCGCCATCCACCTCGGCCACGAGCAGATGCACCGTGTTGCTGCCGATGTCGGCGCTCGCGAGGATTCGGGGGGGCATGGGATGAGTATATCGGTGGGTTAGGGTACAATGCCCAACCGTTCGGGCTCATAGCTCAGTTGGTTAGAGCGCACCCCTGATAAGGGTGAGGTCGCTAGTTCGAATCTAGCTGGGCCCACCAGGATTTTGCTCCTGGATCAGAGATAGCCAAAGCTCAGGCTGATCTTTCCACTCGCATCCTTCACCTTTCCGCGGACCCAATGGGCGTGGAACCCAGCCGGGAAGCTGTAGGTTGCCAGATCCTTGCCTTTGGTTGCCAGCGTCTTGATCGTTCGCCACTGGCCGTTGCCGAGGACATCCACCTCGATCTCGACACTTGCTGCGCCCTCGGAGGTCAAGGTCACCGACTTCTGATCGAAACCGGTCATCAGGAACGGATCGGAGACGCTCCCCGCCTTTACCGCCTCATCGAACCAGACCGCACCCCAACCGGCCGGCTTGCCGAAGGACCACAAGTCGTCGATCGTGCCCCACCAAAGCCCGGACTGCGGCTGACCGACCGTGTGGTCGGTTTGGTCTCCCGCCATCACGAAGTAGCCGTTGAAGTGGGTGAAATCGGGCACCACGCGGAGGTGCCGCGAGATCGGTTGGACGCCGAAGAACTGGTCACCATAGACCAAGTTGGGCAGGTCGTAGAACAGACCGAAAGCGTCCATGAGGTGCCTCTCGGTCTGAGCAAATCGAATCCGCATCCACTCGGTGTTCCAGGTGTGGGACCACGATTGGCTCCCGAAGGGCAGGCGATACCGACGCCATTTCCCCTTGTGGAGCACGCGCAGGATCACGCTCGCTCGATCCCAACCGACTGCATAGATCGGTGCGCCGTAGTAGTCGTTCGCGACGGCTCGCTGAGTGCCGGAGACCTCGATGAAGGCGTTTCGCTCGAGGATCTTCCAACGGCCCTTGCCATCCCACTCGGCGAGCCGTCCGGCATGCCGGGTTCCCAAATGCTCGGGCTCCTCGTGGGTGTTGTTCGCGACGATCACCCTGCCTTGACCGGTGTGCATCGCCTTGAAGTGGAGATAGGCGCCCTTGGTCCAGTCGAGCTCCTTCGTCAAGTCGAAGAGATGCTTGACCGCGAGCGTTTCGACGTGAACCTCGAAGAGGATGCCCTCCATGGACAGCACGAGCACCTTCTTGGCATCCGTCAGATGGGCGGCAGTTGCCGTGAGGCGGTGCTTGACCAGCCCCTCGATCGTGCGGACCTCGCCGGACTCTGAGATCGCATAGGGGCCGATAAACGCCTGCTTCGATGGCCAATGGATGTATCGATTTGCATAAGTTCCAGTAACACTTTCTGGACGTTTAGTCCACTTCATGTCCGCCGAGACTTCATAGAGACCCAAACCGCTGCCTCGGATGTGTGCGACGTATCCGACCGCCCACAGCCGGTCGGCCCAAGGAATCAGCGCGCCAATCCCGGCTTCGCTGTCACTGCCCGTACCCGGCGCTCGCACGGTCATGGTGGGGTCGACGTGCTGACGAACTTGAGCATTTGCGTGGACAGTGAAGGCAAGGGCGAGAGCGGTGAGGAGGGTGGTTTTCATGATCCTACTTTCGGTTCGATGGTCTGACCGGCGGCAGTGTCGACGGGCAACTGTGCGCCCATCGACTTCAGACTCGTCCGCAGCCACTCGGCGAGCTCGGCGAGCTTCTGGGGTTGCTTTAAGCTGATGTCGTTCGTTTCGCCGAGGTCGTTCTTGAGGTTGTAGAGCTCCCATCGGCGGGTGCCATAGAAGAAGATTGCCTTGAGGTCGCCTTGGCGAACTGACGAGAAGGGCTCCAAGCCTGGACCGCCCCCGCCACGGTGGTGGGGGAAGTGCCAAGCGAAGCCGTCGGTTCGGGGGCGATCGTCCCCGGCTTGGAGCTGCGAGGCGTGCGAGCGTCCATCCGGAGCCTTGAAGTCGATCCCGGCTAAGCCAGCCAAGGTCGCGGGCAGGTCGGTCGAGGTCATCCAGAGCCGCGTGAAGCTCTTGCCGGTTGCGACCCCGGGGCCAGCGAATACGAGAGGCACCCGCGTTCCGCCTTCATAAGCCGAACCCTTGCCGCTACGCAGAGGCAGGTTGTGCAAGTTCGGATAGCCGCCTCGCGCGACTACGGAGAGCCCTCCGTTGTCGCTGGTGAAGACGATGATCGTGTTCGCAAGTTGACCGGACTTTCTGAGCGCCTCCATCAGCGTGCCGAGCCCGCGGTCGACCGATTCGACCAGCGTCGCGTAGGCGGCTTCGCGATCATCCAAGCCGCGGTAGTTCTTCAGGAGCTTCCTGTTCGGCTGGATCGGCGTGTGGACGGCGTAGGGCGAGTACCAGAGGAAGACGGGTTTCCCGTCGCGCTTGGATTGGGCGATCTCGCGGGAGGCTTCGCTCGCCAGCGCTTCCTCGAGGAACACATCCTTGCCGTGGTAGGCCTCGAGGCCGGGAACGTCGTTGTGCTTCGGAGTGGTCTCGCCGGGCTTCCGCCGGGCGGCGAAGTTCTCGAGTCCGTAGTAGCTGCTCGGGTGTCCGGCCGCGTTGCCCGCGATGCTGCGTTCGAATCCGAGGTTGAGCGGGTTCGCGCCTGGAGTTCCCGCGGCACCGAAGTGCGCCTTGCCGATCTGGATTGTCCGGTAGCCCGCCTGGCGGAAGGTCTCGGGCAATGTGCGCGCATCACCCGGCTGGAATCCCTTCATGTTCCATCGTGAGAGGTCCAACCCGGGATACGGTGACTCCGTCTCTTGGCCGCTATGGACCCAGGTGGTGATCTTGTTGCGGGCAGGATTCTGGCCGGTGAGGATCGCGACCCGAGACGGCGTGCATACCGGACTCGCCGAGTACGCCTGATTCACCTGAACACCCCGCTTCGCGAGAGCCTCCAGATTGGGGGTGCGGAAGTGCCGACCTACGGTCTTCTCGGCCAATCCGAACGCGAGTGACGTATCTTGCCAACCCAGATCATCGACGAGGATCAGGACGACATTCGGATGAGGTGCGGACACCCATGCGATCGCGAGTGAGGCCGCGAGGAACATTGCGCTGATGATAGCGGCCCTCTCAAAACGACCGCAAAAACGCGTCTAACCGCCGCCGGTCGGGGGCGGAGTCTTCTTGTCCTTCGGCAACTCGTCTTCGTCGGCCATGAAAACACCGGTGACCTTGTCGCCCTCCCACTCTTCGTCGTCTTCCTTGGTCGACACCACAAACCAATCGCCCTTTAGGTCGTCGCCAATCGAGTTGTTCATGCGAACATCGACTTTCTGAGGGGTGCTCTCAAGACGAAGCGTCTCCACTTCGCCGTCGTAAACTCCTCGGAATGCGTAGATTCGGCGCCATCGTTTGCCGTCGGAAAACTCTTGGTACGCCTCAGGGGAACCGGTGATCACCCCGCGGCGACGGCCCTCGGCGTAGACATAGTCGATCTCGGCCGCCTTGACCATCGACGGGTAGTCGCGAACCGTCTTTGAACTGCGGACCGCCTCGTCCAGATCTTTCTGCTGCTGATCCTCCGCCGACTGGGGGGCCGCCGGACGGTTTTGGGCAATCTCCGTAGGCACTTCCGGTCGGAAGGGCGGGATCTCCTGCTCGGTCAAATCTACGGCGGATTTCGGCTTGACCAACATGCGGACATTCCCCGTGAGGACGGCCCGCTTCTCTTTGCGGTAGATCACGGCCTTGTCGGCGACCAAGTTGACCTTCTTCGAGAAGTAGTACACGGGCCCGGTGCAGGTGAGCACCTCGGTCTTGCGATCCTGCTCGATGCGCGGCGCTTTCACAATGACCTCTCCATCGGTCGCGCGACCATTCGTCCAAATCAAGGTGTTCTGATTCGACTTGACACCGCCTCCCTCAATATGCCACGGCTTCTTATCCTGAGCGAGCGGAGTGTCTTGAACTTCCTTGGGAGGGACCCCCTGCCAGCGAATTGGACCGCCGACGAATTCACGCTTGTCCATCGTGTACTTCAGGTTCATCGCCGAGACGGTGCCGCCCTTGAGTTGGCCGGTCACCGGGCCGGGAGCCTGAAGGTTCTTATGGAGTTGGCTGAGGTTCAGCTTCGGCGCGAACAGATCGAAGTCATCGCTCTTCAGCTTGACCCCCGCGCCAAAACGCAGCGACTGCACGATCTGATCGTAGGTCGCCGACGGAGCTTCGAAGTCGATGCGGCCCTCTTTCGAGATCACCAAGCCGTTGTGGACCCCCTGGATATCGAAGAACTGCCGATCGCGGCGAACGTCGACTCGGTCGAGATCGGCCTGAGCGACCAACTCGCCCTTTTGGTACGAGCGGAAGCCGACGTCCTCCATTCGCACCCCGGTTTCGCCCCCAAGCACCCCTTGGGGCTCGCGATAGCCAGCAAACGCATCCTTGCCGAGGATCGGAACCACCGCAGTCATCGCCACCAAACCAATAGCGATGCCGCCGACCCACCCGATCACGCGGGCTTTGCGACCCGAGCGATAACCGGAATGATCATTATTGGAGCGTGACATCTCGGCGGACCACCTCGTCGGGGGTGTTGATTGTTGCGGTCGCGTTGGCGGCCAAGGTTCCCTTCTGGAACTCGATGGTATACGTTCCTGGGCCAGCCCAGAAGAAGTAACTCGAATCGTCGTTCACGGTCGTAATGCGGATCGCCACCCCGGCTTCCTTGAGGGTCACGATCGTGCCCGGCGCTTGTGCGGTCGGACTCACGCGCCCCCATAGGTTATACGGCAGAGGAGGCGGATTGATATCATCACTTGGCGTCATCAGAATGTCGCCGACGGTGACGACCCCGGCGATCGCCTGATTCGGTGCCGCGGTCCAGTCAGTACGGAAGAAGCCGGTGCGGTTGGTATTGCCGACGATGCCCCAAAACGCGGTTAACGTGGCTTGCGAGTAGGCGACATCGCTGAGCGCGAACTGCCCGTTCACGTTGGTCGTGGCGCGTCGCCCAGCGAAGTTCACGATCGCGGCTTCAATCGGTTGACCGGTGGCCGAACTGACGACGCGTCCCCGAACCTGGACCTTGCCTGGCCCAACCCAGAGATCGCCGACATCGACCGTACCCGACATGGCCGCTGGGAAGGTGTAGGTAAATGTTCCCCAAGCGGATCGAGTGTCGATGAGCACCGACGCCGTACCTGCCGGGACGGTCAGTTGGAAGGTGCCATCAGCGCTCGTCAGCGCACTCACCGCTCCCACTTGAACGCTCGACGAGGGAACGGTGCCGCCCGCAGTCTCGATGCTGAGAACGCGGCCTACCAGCGTTACCGTGGCCGCACCGCCACCCCCACCCCCGCCGCCGCAGGCAGCGATGATGACGATGGCAATCAGCAAAGCGATCCAGCGCATTACCATCCCGTGCCTCCGTAAACGTGAACCTCGTAGGTCATTGTCGGCGCCGTTGCGTTGAAGGCGTGCACTTGTCCGGCTCTCATGAACAGCACCCGCCCGGTGGTTCGATCCACCAGCAAGAACGGCGGCGCTTGACCCTGTGCCGAACTGAAGGCCAGCTGATAGGAGTTGCCGCGTATCAGGCCCTCCAGACGCACCCGATAGGTGCTCGGCGTATTCAGGCGGCGCATGTCGCGGTAGAGCGGGGCGGCTCCGTCGATCGTGATCTGCAGCCCGCCCGTGCGTGGGGCCATGGGCGCATCCTCACGAGAGTCGATCAGCGGGGTCGCGGTCGAAGACTGGCCAAGGAATGCCAGCGCTCGGGTGCCCAGCAAGTTCAGCCGCATCTGCCAGCTGACGGGCGGCGGAAGCGCGGCCCGAGGCGGAACCGGCATCGAGGACATCCCGGCGGGGAAGAACACCAAGCTGACCCCCTCGGGTGCCAGGACCCGCACATAGTACGCCTTGGCCGCTTCGAACGCGGTTGCGGCGACCATGGTTCCAGTCTCAGGGACTCCCGAAGCGGGGTCGTTTGATCCACGGATGAAGCCAAACATCTCGGTGCCCACGTCTCCTCCGCGAACCTCAGTGTATCGTTCGGGAGAGAGGGTAGTCTTGACCACGAAAACGCGCGAGAACGGCACGTTCTCGTTGAGCGGGTTCGAGATGAGATTCCAGCCCGGCCGCAGCTTCACGACCACTGGAGTCCGCGGATGGCCGAGCCCTCGCACGGTAAAGGTGGGCTGAGCCATGTTCAGCCGCAGGAAGTAGCCCGCGCCTTGGCTGACCGCACCCGTGTTCGGATACAGGTCGTAACTGACGGTGGTTGAATCGTATCGGGCAAGCTGAACCTGATTTGCAGGGAGACCGAGGATCTCGGCGGCGTCGCTGGCGTAGGGCTCGAACGGGATTCCGATGGTCTGGATTCCGCGCAAGAGTCCGCCAGGGGGCGCGTAGTTGATTTCGCCGTTCACCCGCAGGTCGAGGGCGAGTTCACCGGGGCCCTTGTTCACGTAGCGGGTGAGCCGAATCGTCTCATTGGTGCCGGCGACTTCGACCACTTCGACTCGCAGCCGAACGTAGTTCAGATACGAGGCCAACGTGATGCGTGCGCCGAAGGCACCGCGCGAAACCGGCACATCGGCGATCTGGGTGGTGTTGATGAAGGCGCGGAATCGCGCGGTACTTCCCTGGGGAAGCGCCAAGCCCGAGACCGTTCCGTAGAGGTTGTTCGGGACGGGATTCGTGGCGGTGGCGATGCTGCCCGCCGGCAGGTACGCCCGAGCAACCTGGTCAGCGACGGGAATGTCCACCGTCGCCCGATAGGCCGATCCGCCGTAGAGGTTCGGCAAGTTCGGCGTCACCGAGCCATAGGCTCCGGCGATCGGCATCACATCTTCTTCGGGACCGAGGAAAACGCGGTTGAAGTCGTGGTCCCAGAAGATCGGATAAGCGGTGGCGCTCAGAAGCGATTCATTATTGCCAGCCTGGGACAGGAAGTAGGTCGCGCTGACGTCGAACACGCCGAAATCTGAGCCGCCGAGCCCGCCGGTGATCGGAATGGGCTGAACCAGCAGACGTCGTCCACGGATCGACCCTGTTTCGAGGATGTATTGGCGCCGGAACCAGTCAGCGAAGAGCAGGCCTTCCACCCGCGAGTTAGCGAGACCCTTGACGGTGTCGAGAGCGGCTTGGGCGATCGCGACCAGTTGGGCCGGGTTCGATCCCGCGCCAGGCGTCAGGTAGTAGCGACGATTGAACTCGGCGAGGAATCCCGCGTTCTCAGCGACCAACTTCTGCCAAGCCGAGCCCGCCATCTGGTAGCGGAGCAAGTACACGCCGCCCAGACTGCCGCCTGCGGGCAGAGGGTCGGGACGCAAGTTGTTGGCGATGAACTGAGGCCCAGCCAGCGCGCGCTGGTTGAACCAGTCGTAAAACGCGCCGACATCGTAGGTGTTATCCAGCACGCTCTCGACGAGGTTGCCATCCAGCGTCGCCGGCAGCGCGCCCGGTGTTCGGCAAACCTTCATCGTGGCGGCGCGAACAAGGCCCTCCTGGAACGCATCAAAGCCGTAAGCGTTCGGGCCGATGTAGGCGAGGAGCAGGCAATGAATGAAGTTGACGGTGGCCGCCTCGCTGCTGGCATACACCGGGAACCGGATCTCGGGCTGGCCGGAGCCGTTGTTCGGCATGAAGTAGCCACCGACAACCGCGTCGCGGTCTCCAATGTCGGCGTCGAAGTTCTTCACCAGCACGGGACCCGCTGAGGACGCTTGCCCGAACACCACGTCGAGGGTCGGCTTAGCGACATCGAACGCGTTCTGAAGCAGATCGCGATACGCCTGTGGGAAAGCCCGATCACCGGCCGCATCAAAGACGAGGCTGATATCGCCCGGAGCGCGACGCGCGGGAGCCAAAGCCCGACCTCGCGATGCAAGGTGTACCGTCGTCGGTAGAGCGAACGGGACCCTCGAGTCCCACCGCCCCGCCCGTTGCTGACGCAGTCTCGGCTTGCGGGTGACGGCGGCGACGTTCCGGCCGAACTGCCGGACCGCCTCATCGACCTGCGCAGCGCGCCCAGCAGGCGACCGGGTTGGGTCGATCTCCACCCATAGGCCGCTCTGAGCGACGATCAGCGTCGACGCTAGAGTCAACGCGGCGGCGGCAAGGGTTCGCAAAGTGTTCATGAGGCTATCTCAAACAACGTGATGGGGACCGACTTCTCGTCAGCCCCCACCAATCTCTGGACGTTCGCGTCCGCGACGTAAGTTCTATTCAACCTCGTTAGTTTGCCTGGAAACTGATCACCGGGCTAACCGAGACCGCGTCGTTGCCATCGCGGGAATCCAGCGCAACGACGAAGTAGTAGTGGGTTCCGGCTCCCAGCGTCGGCCCGGTGTAGGTTAACGAGGTTCCGGTCGTCGTCGCCGCATCGAACTCGGCTTGAGTCACTGGCCAGAGCGGTGAAACTCCGAAGTCGGGCAAGCGATCGTACACGTAGACGATATAACGTTCGGCACCGCTGGCGACATTCCAGTTGAAGCGAAGCGGGTTCTTGGTGACGCTGCGGACGGTCATGTCTCCAATCGGCCGAACGCCAAACCGATTCGAGAAATCGCTCTCGCTGTTGAACGTGTCGGGGTAAAGGACGTTCAACGCGGTGATCTCATAGAAGTAGGCGCGGCCCTCGCGAAGATCTTGATCTTGGTCGGCGAAGAAGCCAGCCAGCGGATCGCGAAGAAACTCGATGCCTCTCGTCTGCCCTTGGGCATCGACGCCGCGGTAGATGCCGTAGCCAAGCAGGGAGTCATTGACGATCGGCGTCCAGTAGAGATCGATTTCGATCCAATTGCCCAAGGCGGTGACCATCGGGCGGCGGGTCTTGGCCCGCTCGGCACGCCGAGGATCGAGCATCTGCTTGATCGCCTCATGCACTCGGGCGGCTTGCGGCGATCGGGTCACTTCCTTCGGGGAAGTCCACGCCACGGCCGACAGATCGTTCGGCGGGTTGAATCCGACGTCACGCGGATTTGAGAGCAGGAAGTCCTGGCGTCGCTCCTGGCGGATGCCGAACGTGAACGAGTCGGTATCGGAATCGAATCCGAGCGCACTGGCCTGGATCGTATACGGACGATTCGGGTGAAGCGCGTTAATCGTATAGCGGCCTTCGCGATCCGTGACCGCCATCGAACTGCTCAAATCTCCCGAGTTCGCGAACACCCGCGCACCCTCGACGGGCTCGCCAAAACGGTTGCGCACGGTGCCGGTGAGCTTCGCCAACTGGTCAGCACGACCCACCGTGATGTTGAGGCTCTTGGAAGCCTCGTTCGCGAATACGGCGATAACATTCTCACCGTAGTAGGTGACGCCGTTCTTCGTGATCTCAGCCGAGACGCGCGAGTTGCCCTCGCGGACGTTCAGCAACAAGTAGGCACCGGTCGAGTTCGTGCGAGTCGACTTTGAGCGATCGCCGTTGGCGAAGATCAGTCCTCCGCGGACCGGGTTGCCGTCCAAATCCGAGACATTGCCTGCAACCGTTCCACGGCCCCGACTGTCGTCGCCGCCGCCACAAGCTAGAATCACCGCAACCGCCACGAAGGCGCTCATCCATCTGACTTTGCTCACGATAGTTGGACGCCCCTCCTTGGAGCGCGTTTTACATTTTGCCGCGAATGATCTCCATTGCCTTCTGCAGCTGGGTGTCGGTTTTGGGGTCGCCGAAGACACCCTCGGCATTCGCACCGAGTTCAGCCTTGACGTCGGGCTGTAGGCCGCCGCTTACGTAGGTGCCATCTTCATCCACCTTGCGGCTGATGTCGCGGCCGCTGGGAAGGAAGTATCGTGCGATGGTCAGCTTCACGCTGGCCGAGTCGATCAGCGGAATCACGTTCTGCACGGACGCCTTGCCATAAGAGTGGTCGCCCACCAAGGTGGCTCGTCGATAGTCCTGCAGCACACCCGCGAAGATCTCAGAGGCACTCGCTGACTCTTCATTCTGGAGGACAACGATCGGCAACGTGGCGAAGCGAACGCGGCCGGGATCCGTGGTCACGACCTCTTCGGCCCCGCGACGACCCTTCATCTTCACGACGACCTTTCGCTCGACGAAGCGAGAGAGCATGTCCTTGGCGACCTCGAGCAATCCACCCGGGTTCCCGCGGACGTCGATGATCAGCCCCTTCATTCCCTGGCGCTCCAGTCGGTCGAGCATCTTGTCGAACTGCTCGGTCGTCGGCTCCGCGAACTGGGCCACGCTGAGGTAGCCGATCTTCTCGCCTTCGAGGACTCGGCCCTCGACGGTGGGCGTCACGATGCGCGCGCGGCGGCACGTGATGTCGATCGGTTTGTCCACGTTTGGCCGCATAACCGTAATCTTTACGGTCGTGCCTTCTTTGCCGCGAATGCTGCCGACAATCGTGTCGATCTCTTTGCCCGCACAGGCTTCATCATCGACGGCGCTAATCGTATCGCCTGCCTTAAGCCCGGCTTTGAAAGCGGGACCATCTTCAAAGACGACCACAACCTTGGCCCCGAGCGCATCGGGAGCAAGCCGCGCGCCGACGCCCACGAAGTTGGCGCGGGTTTCAAGCGAGAACTCTTGGGCTTGCTTGGGCTCGAGGAAGACGGTGTGCGGATCGCCGAGCGAGGCCATCATGCCGCCCATCGCCGCGTACTTCAGCTTCTTGGCTTCGACCGGTCGGGCGTAGTCGTTGCTGATCTTGCGGAAAATCTGCTGGAACTGATCGGCCGGGGCCATGCTGCGCCCGTCGGGGGTGACGCCGAGAAGGGTCGTAACCGCCTGCATCTTAGGCAGACGGCCGGTCTGGAGGTCGCGCCAAGCGTATCCTAGCGTGAACATCAGGCCAAAGACGACGACGGCTCCAAGAGCGAGTTTCACTTGCTTCACTTCTGCACCTCCGGACGATAGCTCCCCCGGTGCAGGGTGAACCCGCTGCCATCGGGCAGCTTGACCACTTCGGCCAGCGAGGGATCGCCGGCGACCGAGCCGCCCTCAAGCTTGGCCAGGCCCTTCTCAGCGAGGGCAAGAGCGAGAATTTCGGCCGCACCCGACGTCGATCGATCGACGATGATCGTGTAGGTGAGCCGGTCGGCTCGCCCATCGGTCACCGAGATCGGGGTTGTTTTGCCCCGCTCATTGGCGAGCACCCCGTAAGTCCCGGTTGGGGCAAGCGCCTTTAGGGCCTCGTTGAGAGTCGCGCTGTCGGCAAAGGCGTTGTTGCGCAAGTCGAGCTTGACTTGGCCGCTCTTGGGTAGCCGTTCGGTCAGGGCCGCGCCAACGCCGGCTTGAAGGTGGACGACAAATGTGCCGTCCGCCACCCGGACCGCTTCAACGTTGGTCGAGGACTTCGTCAGCTTGACTTCAACCGGCTTGCCTTGGCGAAGGACCGTGACTTCGACGGCACCGCTATCTCCGGTCACGAGGCGCTCGCGGGCCCGCATCGGCATCATGCTGCGGTCCATCCGCTTGCGAAGTTCTTCGCGCATCTTGGTGAGGTCTTCGGCCGGGGCTTCTTTGGCGAGCACCTTCTTCTGCAGGGCGCGAAACTCATCGAGCAAGTCGTTGTTCACAACCCAATGCCCGTCGACCGAGTCAATGACATCGCCGGGCAACAATCCCGCCTGCGCCGCTGGACCGCCCGGGGCGATCGCCGCGACCGCAAGCCGGGGCACCCGTGAGAAAACGTTATCGGTCGCGGTATCGACCTTAGCCGGCATGATCAGCTTGAGGTCGGCGCCAATTCCTTCATACTTTCCTTCTCGAGCCTTCTGAAAAACCGCAAACGATTCGGCGTCCATGAAGAGCGACCGCGGATCTTCGAGGCTGCTCACCATGCCGCGCACGGAACCGGCAATGAGCTTCTGGTCGTCGGTGATCGGGTCCACGTATTCGCGCTTGAGCAACTCCGACATCTGCTCGAAATACTCGCGCTCGGGGATCTCAGTCAGATCTTGGCTGTTGTCTCGCGAGGCAACGAGCGGGCCTGCATCGCCGAAGGCAACTCGCTCGACGATCGGCAAGTCCATCCGATCGCGGACGACCATTCCGAGGGTTGCCGAAAGCGCCCCTCCCACCACAATCGAGGTGGCAATCCAATGATTCTTGGTCTTCATGCTATGTCTCTATCTTACGCCGCGAAAATCCGGTGGTGTCACGAGCGACCCTTCAACTTCCTTGCCAACGCCGCAAGTTCTTCAAATCGGCTTGATTCTGCCTGCAGCACCGCGTCGGCGGGAACCGACAGGTTTGCTTCGATCGCGAGCCTAAACCATGCTGCCCAGACCCTTGGGTCCCGGCTCTTGACGTCCAATCCCGCCGGGGGATCGGTCTTGGCCGAGGCCATCATGGCCTCAATGCCGGCGACAGCGACAAGCGGATCTTCTTCGGTCGCGGCGGCAAGGGCAAGACTGCGCTGCGCTGCTGAGGGCGGTGCTTGACGCAACGTCAAGATGCGTACCCATCGACTCGGGTCCTTGGCCGCTACGGGCCAAACCCTCGCTCCGATCTTGGTTCCCAGCAGTCGAGCGTTGGCGAGCGCACGCACGCTCTCGCTGAGATCCATTTGGGCGACCGTCTGCAACCGACTCAATACCGAGTCTTGTTCCAGGCGAAGGGTTCGCACGACCTCGTAACGCACCCGGGGATCGGTGTCGTTGAGGAAACTCATCAGGATCAGGTCAGCCTCGGGGAAGCTTTGACGCGAGAGCCCCCTCACCGCGGCGGCACGCCCAGCAGGACTCTTCACATTGAGCAGCAGCGTCATTTCGCCCAAGATCTTCCGGTCTTCGACTCGAGGCATCGAGTTGGCCGCCATCCCCTTCGTGAAGTCGCCGATACCAAACTGGATCGCGCGGCGCAATCCGTCCGTCGCCACCGATGATCCGCTCTGAGCGAGCAGTTCGCTCGCCATTTTGGCCGTGCGGGAGTTGAAGTGGCTCGCCAGCGGGACCAGCGGCTCGATGGCGGGAGGGACTTGCTTGCTCTGAACGAAGAAAGCGAGCGCGTTCTGCTTCACGAAATCGCTCGGGTCTTCAAGCAGCTTGGCAATCACCGCGGCTTGGTCGCGAGAGGCCATGGCGATGAACCGCGCTCGGTCCTCCGGCAAGGTGGAGTCGGCCGCCGGCGTGATGGCCTTCGCTGGTGGGGCAATCTCGGTCACCGATGCGGAGGCCGTCTCGCGGACTTCAAAGTCGTCCATGAGCAGCGCGGGCGGCGCGGTGCGCGGCATCTGATCGAGAAGTGCACTCGGCGGCACTCGAAGGTAAATCGCCCGGATCGGCCGCGTGGTGGCTTTGCCGATCTCGATCACGACTCGCTGCCACGCCGGCTCCTCACGCAGTTTCAGCGAGTTGGGGACCCTGCCCAAATCGAGTTCAGCAGGCGTACCGCCGAACATGCGGAAGGTGACACCCTGCCCATCGCCGGTATCGAGCCAGACATCGAGCGGCCACACGGTAGCGCGCGGCTTCAGCCAGAACTCGAGGAAGGGCGTCTTGGCGGCATCGACCGCGCCCAGCATGCGAACCCAGCCCGATCGGCGAACCGACAGTTCCCGGATTTCGGCGACGGACCCGCGGTCGGGGTCGCCTACCGTCTTCACCTCGAACCAACCGCTGACCGGGAGTTTCTCGCCCTGACCAGGACTGAACGACAGACTCTGCGCGTCGCGAATCTGGGGATCGAGATTCGAGCGACCCGGGGCGACCTCAAGGTCGCGATGCCGATCCTGAAAAACAACATAGGTGCGTCCGGCGAGTTCGACGGTTCCGGAGGCTCGACCGGGCGAGTGCTTGGCCATCCATTCCGCCAGCGTCGGTGGAACCAGTGATGTATTGACGAGTTGGATAATGCCCGGAACGGCACCTGGGGGCAAGTTCGGCATCGGGTCCGCCTTCCAGCGAGGAAGTTGCGACCATGGATCGTCGCGAACGGTCTCCCAAGGTTGCGGCTCGGCCCTCAACGGAGGAAGTCGATCTGCAAATCCCTTGCCCGCTGACGGAGCAAAGAACTCCCCGGGGACCAGCGAGAGATCGGCGATCGGCGCGGGAGCCCCCCAAGCTGGCGCCGGCAGGGGCCAATACAGGCTGTCGGGCACCATCCAACCCGCTTCGCGCAGGTGATACGGAAGGGTCGCCGCCCAGGCGTTGAACATTGCCCGAGCAACTTGGCCCGGCCGGGCCGCATCTGCGTGTCGATAGAAGGCGATCGACGCGAACGGCGTTCCATCGACCTCCCCGAGCACCTCGCGGTCGAGGAAAGCCGGATGCACAACGAGGACGGATCGGTGGCCATTGGGCAGCAACGGGGTCAGGAGCGACCGAAGCATCTCCGGCCCGACGAGGTCATCATCCCCGCCGAACTGGACATCCTCGTCGAGCGTCCAGGTCGGAGCGATGCGCACCTTACCCTTGGTCGCAATGCGGACCATGTTCACAAACAGAGCCGTCTCTTGCTCGATCGCGCGCAAGTCGTCGGTGAAGAAGTCACCCCGGCGCTGCCGCCAAAGGCCGCGAAGCGCGAAGTGATCGGTGCGGTCGATGATGAAGATCTGGGTCGGCCAGACCATTGCCCCCTCGTCGGACACCCCCGCGTCGGCGGTGAGTTCCGCCCACGTCGTGCCCTTCATCGAGACGACATGGTTCCCTCGCTCACTCGCAATGAAGTAAGCATCGCCGCTTGTGGCGGGAGTCTCCAGGGCGGTCCACGTGGGGAGCTTTGGCGTAATGATGCGCTCGCCCAGAGTCACCGGGCGAAGCGCTGGGGTCTGGGCGCTGATCGCGAGGGCAAAGAGCGTCGTGATCAGCGCGCTCATCTAATCGAAGACCTCGAAAAGCCGGATGTCATCCGGGCTTTGGGCATGGCCGTCGCCGCGGCTGAACTCCAGCCCTTGGCGTGCGCCGAGGGTCGAAAGATCGGCGGGCATCTTGCCAATCAGGTCGAGCACCACCGACTTGATGCGCTCCGCGTTCTTGGTGAACACTTCAAGCACGTCGTGGGCATTGACCGCTTCGGTTCCGGTGAACACGCCGCTGTCGTAGTCGGTGATCAGCGAGATGTTGACCACCGCCATACCGAGTTCACGGCAGAGATACGCTTCCGGGTACTGGGTCATGTTGATGACTTCCCAGCCGGCATCGTGGAACCACTTGCTCTCGCTCTTGGTGCTGAACCGTGGACCTTGGATTACGACCACCGTTCCACCGTCGTGGCACTCGATGCCGTGCTGGCGGATCGACTCCACCGCCAGATTGCGGAGCACCGGGCTATAGGTTTCCGCGGGCGAGATGTGGGTGACGATGGGGCCGTCAAAGAACGTGTCGGCGCGGCCGTTGGTGCGATCCACGAATTGGTCGCACACCACGAAGTCTCCGGGCTTGACGTGCGGTTGCAGCGACCCCGCCGCGCAAGGGCTGATGATCGCCTGGACACCGAGTGAGCGCATCGCCCACACGTTGGCGCGGAAGTTGATCTTGTGCGGCGGAAGCGTGTGGTTCCGTCCGTGGCGGGGCAGAAAGGCGACGTTACGGCCGTTGACGGTTGCCAACATCAGGCTGTCGCTGGGAGGGCCATAAGGCGTATCCACCTTGACTTCCCGAACATCGCTCAAGAGGCTGTAGAAGCCCGAACCACCAAACACGCCAATTTCCGCTTTACTCATCCAGATTTCCTCGTTTCTAACGCTTGAAGTTTTGTACGAGTTCGCTGACTCGCTTGATGAACCGCTCGACGAACGCGCCCCTGCGCAGCGCCACCGAGGGGTTGGTTCCGTAGACCGTTTTCCGCTTGACCGCCGACATGTTCTTGAAGCGAGGGTCGTTCAAGAAACCGTCCGGCGCTCCAGCGACAATGATGATGTCGGGGTCCATCGCCATAAAGGATTCGGCGTTCATCGGCATGAACATCCGCCCCGATGGGCCGAGCGGCTTGCCACCACCCGAACGGATGACATCGGCAATGAAGCTCTCGGTGCCGCTGATCATGTGCTCGGCCCCATTGCTGGTCATCAGCATCGCGACCGAGACCGGGGGAGTCGGCGCGGATGCCAGCGCGGTGGACCGCTCGCGGATGATCTTGTCCACGTAATCTGAGCCAAGCGTCTCAGCAGCCGTGAACTTCGAGAACTCATAGATCATGTTGATGAACTCGTCGACGGTGTCGCCTTGGCCCAACGGGAAGGTATCGATTCCCAGTTCCTTGAACTTGTCGATATCGGACTGTTGGAACAAGTCAGGATCGTAGACAACACAATCCGGCTTCAGGGCGACGATCTTCTCGTAGTCGGGCTTGAGGCCCTTCATCACCACCGGAGCGTCCTTGACATGGCCGGGCTGATCGCAGCTCTCAGACCGACCGAGGAACTCCCGCAAGAAGATCACGCCGGCGATCTCGGTCGAACCTGGCGACAAGCTGACCACCCTCTTGTACACCTTAGGAGCAGGTTGGCCGCCAATCCCGGTTTCAGGCTTGGCGCAACCCACCAAGAGACTCAGCGCAGCGAGTCCGGTGAGCACAAGGGAGACAAGTCGCATAGGAATGATTTTGGCGCGGGGCCGAGGTGCTTTGCTTCCGGTCACGTTCGGAAGAACCTCACGCGGCCTCTGCGAGTTCCCTCAAACCCGTGTCGACGAGGTCGAGTGCCAGATCGACATGCTGAGCCTCAATGATGAGCGGGGGGACGAACCGTAGGGTGTTATCGTCGGTCGCGTTCAGGATGATGCCCTTGCTCATGCCCCAGCGCACCAGGTCGCGAGCGATCGGGCGATCGAGGACGGCACCCCTCATGAGACCCTCGCCCCGAACTTCGACAATCGGTCCGCCGATCCGTCGAAGTCCGTCGGCGAGTTGCTGGCCGCGAGCGCGGGCATTCTCCATGAGCCCTTCCCGCTCGATGGTCTCGAGCACGGTCAGGGCCACCGAGCACACGAAAGGGTTCCCGCCGTACGTGCTGCCATGATCGCCGGGCTCGAGGACGTGGCTCGCCTCACCATAAGTTAAGCATGCTCCGATCGGCACCCCTGAACCCAGACCTTTCGCCAGGGCAACGAGGTCGGGCTGGATGCCGAACCGCTGAATGGCCAACCAATGGCCGGTGCGGCCCACACCGGTCTGCACTTCGTCAACAATCATGAGCGCACCGACTTCCTTCGTCTTGGCGCGAACGGCGCGAAGGAAGCCCTCGGTCAAGGTCGCCAGCCCCCCCTCGCCTTGGATGGGCTCGACGATGACCGCCGCCGTACGCTCAGACACCGCGGCCCCCAGCGCGGCCTCGTCATTCGCCGGCACCTTGATGAAGCCTGGAACAAGCGGTCGAAACTGGTCTTGGTACTTCGGCTGCATGGTCGCGCTGAGGGCGCCCAGGGTTCTTCCGTGAAAGCTGCGCTCTAGACACACGATTTCCGTGCGGTCGGGCTGTCCGCGCTTCTTTGCGATCTTAAGGGCTGCTTCGATCGCGGTGGCTCCGCAGTTGGCGAAGAACGACCGGTCGCAGCCCATGACCTCGTGAAGCTTGCCAGCCAGTTGAGCCTGAGGAGCGGTCAACAAGATGTTCGACGTGTGCAGCAGCGTTCGTGCCTGCCGCTCGATAGTCTCGATCATCGCCGGGTGAGCATGGCCGAGTTGATCCACCGCAATGCCGGCCAGCAGGTCGAGATAGCGATTTCCGTCGCAGTCGAACATCCATACGCCCTCGCCGCGAACGAAAAGCGGGGCTTGTCGCCGGTAGGTGCCAAGCACGTAGTTGGCGTCTAAACTTCGGATGAGAGCGGCATCCACGAGTTAGATTGTGAGTGACCTGCACACATTTTTGCCGCACCTCTGCAACCCAACGGCCTGGTCTTGCGTCTCAAGGGTAAGCCGGCGGGGTTGCAATACGCACTGCGACCGGGTATAAAAGGCGGATGCGGATTTATCCGCGTTCAACAGTTAGGAGGTGTGAACATATGAAGAAGGTTTTCGCGATTCTGCTCGCTTTGACGGCAGTTAGCGTCGTTATGTCTGGTTGCGGTGGCGGTGAGAAGGCCGAAGGCGGCGATACCACTGCTGCTCCGAAGACCGAAGGCGAGTAAGTTCGCTTGAGACAACGGGAAGTCCAAGGCTTGCCTTGGACTTCCTTTTTTTTATGCTTACTTTCGGGACATCAGCACGCCAACCGCGGCGGTGAGCTTCTCGGTCGAGGTCGTCCGGGCGCGGCGGTGGAAGACATCATAGCCCGAGGCTTCGATGCGGTTGAGAATGCGGCTGTAGAGCACCCTTGATAACCGAACTGGGCGTTGCATCGCTCGCGGCAACTCAGGAATCGACCGGTCAGCCACCTCGTACAGTTTCCTGGCCCGCCGAATCTCGAAGTCCATCAGCTCGATAAACTCGGACGACTTCCGGCGGTTGATGAGGTCCTCCACCGTAACGCCAAACCGGTCCATGTCCTCAAGCGGCAGATAAACGCGTCCGCGACCCAAGTCCTCGCCGACGTCGCGAAGGAAGTTGGTCAGCTGCATGGCCTCGCCCAGCGCCATGGCGCCCTCCGTGATGGCTGCGGTTCGTTGGACGCCCATAATGTCGCACAGCATGAGGCCAACCGCGCTGGCGCTGCCCCGCATGTATCTCTCCAAGTCGGCATAGGTGCGATACCGAGTGACCGTCAGGTCGCTCTCCATCGCATCGAGAAAGAGCAAGGGTTCGGAAGGGGTCATGCCGCACTCGCGGGCCACGTCGAGGAAGGCGCGAAGAACGGGTTCGTTGGGGCGCTGGCCGCGGAAGCCCTCGATCGTCTCGCGGCGGTAGGCCGCCAACTTCTCAGCCGCATTTGCCCGAAGCGGCGAGGCGTGGTCGACCCACTCGTCGGGGACCCTTACAAAGCCGTACAACGCGTGGACCCGCGGGCGAAACGCCCTCGGAAACAACTGGGTGGAGAAATAGTACGTCGTGCCAAAGCGACGGTGCAACGCCCGGCACGCTTCCCAATCCTCCGCGGTTGCCCACGGCTCTATCGCTTTCGTCGATGACCCCATCCTTCCCTGCTGATACTCAAGAATACGACGGTTGCCAGCCTGCGTCCGCCGCCGAACTCATGTTTGCCGAAGATGACGAGCAAAACCCTTGCACCTCAGCCAGCTTCTACGCACCGCACTCCATCATAATCATCTACTGAATGAAGTGGGATTCGCCGCTCGAGCGGCTCCGATCAGTCGGCTATTTGGAAGGGACATCATTTCTGCTGCTTTTGGGCATCGCAATGCCGCTGAAGTATCTGGCCGGGCAGCCGCTTGCCGTGACGGTCATCGGCACCGCCCACGGATTCCTGTGGATTCTCTACCTGCTCGTCCTCGCGATCGCATGGCGGCACTATGGCTGGACGTTCGGCCGGGTTGTGATGGGCGGGATCGCCTCAGTCATGCCGTTCGGCCCTTTCGTGTTCGATCGCTCGCTCCGCAACGAGGATAGCTAAGCCGTCACGGTCTCGAAAGCGTCGGGGTCGCGTTCGAGCATCTCGCGAACCTCGGGCGGAATGGAGATCGCCTTGCGCTCGGAGCCCATCAGCACATGCCAGGTGTACCCCTCGGTCAGAAGACGTCCGTCGCCATCGACGATTTGGTAGTCAAATCGCATGGCCGCGCGCTTGATCTCTGGCATCGAGACCTTGACGGTGATCAGATCGTCGTACCGAATCTCGCCCTTGTACCGGGCGTGAACCTCGACGACGGGCAACAGATAGCCCATGCCCTCGAGCTGCCGGTACGTGAATCCCCGATCGCGACACCACGCTCCGCGAGCCTGCTCGAACCAATACAAGTAGTTCGCGTAGTAGGCATGGCCCATCTGGTCGGTCTCGCCGTAGCGCACCCGAATGGACTCCAGAGTGACCGTACGCACGGGCTAGTGGTTGATCGCCTTCGCGTTCTCGATGTCGATCTCGGTCGGGATGCGGAAGAGGAAGGTCGAACCCTTTCCGACTTCCGACTCAACCCAGATCTTGCCCATGTGGACAGACTCGACGAGGTGCTTGACCAAGTACAGCCCGAGACCGGTGCCGTAGATCCGCCGATTGTCTTCGTTGTTGACTCGATGGAACTTGTCGAAGACCTTGGCCTGGTGGTCCTTGGGAATGCCGAGTCCCTGGTCCTCGACGCCGACCAAAAGATGATCGTCCTCTACGACCGCGTGAACGGTGATGTCGCCCCCGTTCGGCGAGTACTTGATCGCGTTGTTGAGCAGGTTGGTGAGAATCTGGTCGAGCTTGTCCTCATCGGCGATGATCGTCGGGATCTCGCTACGAATGTCCAGCTTGATCTGGTGCTTGTGCGTCGATTGTCGCTGGATGAGGACGACCTTCTCCAGCAGCGCTTTGGCGTCGACGCGGGTGTAGTTCGGCTTCAGCGACTCACCAGCTTCAATTCGCGACGTGTTCAGCAGGTCGTTGATGAGGCGCGTCAAGCGGTCGCACTCCTGATCGATGATCATGTAGAACTCACGGCGCTCTTCATTGGAGAAGCCGTCGTCCATGAGCAAGGTGCTGACAAAGCCCTTGATCGCGGTCAGCGGAGTGCGCAGCTCGTGCGACGCCATCGCGACAAAGCTGGACTTCATCTTGTCGATCATCCGAATCTCGGTGACGTCGATGAAGATCGCAACCACGCCGAGGTCCTTGCCCTCGTCGCTGCGAACCTGAGCCGCCTGCACCTGATAGTGGCGCTCGACGTTTGCGATGTTGACAACGATGTCCTGACTGATGTTCTCGTCGCCGCGCATCGCGGATTGGAGCACTTCCCGGAGCTGATCGCGATTCTCGTCGCGAATCACGTCCAGGTAGTTCTTGCCCAGCGCCTCAGCGTCGATGCCGAAGATGGCGCGGGCGGACGCGTTGATCTGGCTGATCCGCCCTTCGGGCGAGACCAGCATGAGGCCGGCGGCCAGAGACTCGAACGTCTGAAGGAGCTCTTCGCGCTCTTCGACGACCTCTCGGTAGAGCTGGAGGTTCGCGATGATCGAGCCGACGTTTCGCGCCATCCGCTCAAGAAGGCGAACGTCTTCGTCGTTGAAATCCTCGCCGTGGCGCTTATTGAAGGCGTGGAGGACGCCGATCGTCGTGCGCTCGATGACTCGGTTCTCCTCGTCGCGCTTCTCGATGACGAGCGGGACGGTGATTCCGTTCGAGACATGCAGCAACGAGAACGGATCCTTTTGGGTGCGAGGATCGTTCGTCGCGTCGTGGAAGATCAGCGGCTCGCTATCGCGGAAAACCTGACCCGAGACGCCTTGCGTAGCTCGGACTCGGAACAAGGACAGACGATCCTCTTCGATGCCGTAGGCCGGCGGGATGCCAATCAGTTCGCCGCGCTCGCGGTCATAGAACATGATCGCGATCTTCTCGGCCTGGAGGATCATCGCGATACGCTGAACAAGCCGGCGCAGGGTGACGTCCGCTTCGTTGATCGGAGTGACTTCAAGCTGTCCTTCCGCTCTCGCGTGTTGCCTACTCTCCGATGAGAGCCTGGTCTCCAGTTCTTGGATGCGGTTCTTCGCATCTTCGAGCTGCTTCAGCAACTCATTCGGTTCGGGCAGCTCGATGGGTTCCGACATACTCTCCGTTGCTCCAATCATATCCGACAAATCCCTCATAGATTACCTTCCGCATCCCAAAGGGGATTTTGCAGAACGGGCGTTATAATGCAATACAGGCATGGCCCAACCGCCACTTGAAGAACTGCCCCTGTTTCCGATCAGCACGGTGCTGTTCCCCTTCGTGCCGATGCGGCTCCATGTGTTTGAAGAACGCTACCGCCAATTAGTTCACGACTGTTTGCGCGACGACCGCCCGTTGGGCATTGTTTTGATCCGGAGTGGAACCGAAGTCGGTGGTCCGGCCGACCCCCATTTGGTCGGCACGCTGGTGCGCATCCTCAAGGTCGACAGCTACGACGACGGCACGATGGACATCCAAGTGCACGGCTCCGAGCGATTCCGAATCCGGCGATTGGAGGAGTCCAAGCCCTATCTGGTCGGGTTCGTCGAGCAGGTCGAGGAGATCGAGCTCGAGGACTCGCCGCGCCGCGATGCACTCGTTATGCGAGCCCGCGAGGACTTCCAGTCCTGGGTGAAGATGAAGCTGGCGCGGCGGGACATGGAGGTGCGGGTCCGCCTTCCTGACGAACCGTTGCAGCTCTCGTTCGCGATAGCGAACACGCTGCCGATTTCGAACCTGGACAAGCAGCGGATGCTGGAGATGACCGACACCCTCGACCGCTTGGCGGGGCTGATCCCGCTCATCGACGAGCAGCTGGTGGAAGGCACCGAACCCGCCGCCCACCGCGTCTCGCCCAGCGATCTCGAAGAGTGGGTGTTCAGGAACTAGCCGGAACTCTCGACCCCAACAGGTTTGAGGGCGAACGCCTCCACCCTGAAGGAACCACCTCGAACTGCCGACACTACCCATGTCGATGAATATCCAAGGCGCAACCCAAGCCGCCCTGCAGGCCGTGCAGAGTGCGGACGCGACCGACGGCATGAGAGCCCAACTCCAGGTGGCTCTGCTGAAGAAGTCGCTTCAATCCCAGGAAGCGCAAGCTGCCGAAATGCTGAAGATGCTCTCGGGCAAGGGGCAGCAAATCGACTTACGGGTTTGAGTCTGATACCCCCAAGCGGTATACTCTTCGCTTGTGAGCCGCACCCCTCCCGTTCCCACCTGGTGGAAGAACACATATTTCTGGATTGCGGCGATCCTGTTTGTAGTCGGGGTTGTCGGGCTGATCAAAGGTCCCGACGCCATTCGTGATCCCGGCCAAAAGCGTGAAGATCATCTGGTGGTGCTGATCTACTTTTCGGGAGCCGTGTTGATGCTGGTCAACGGCTTGCTGAGCCACCGCCAAACCGTCCAACACTACCGAGAGGTAGTGGGCGAAACGACCGGCAAGGAAAGTAAAGATGGTTCGATGTTCGTGCGGGAAAGCGATCGAGAAGATTCCGGATTGGATGCAGGGGATCAAGGTGGAGTTCGTGTGCAACAACTGCCCGAATCGGCAGACGAAGAACATCGCCTTCATTAACTTCGACGAAGCCCTCCACCCCTCAGCCAAGCTCGAAGAGCCCGAAGCTGAGGTCGAACTCGCTGAAGAAGCGGAAGAAGTCGAAGAAGCCGAAGCCTGATGCGCCTCGCGGTCTCGATGTACTCCTACTTTGGGGCGGTCAAGGATAGCCGTCTTGACTTGCCCGGCTTCATCCATCGCGCCAAGGCGGATGGGGCCGAAGGCGTAGAGCTGCTCGACTTCTTCTACAAAGACAACGGCCGGGATGAAGAGGCCCGCAACCACGACCGGGGCTTGGCCGCCTTGGCACTCGCCGAGACCGGGTTGCCGGTTCCGATCTTCTCGGTGGGCAATAATCTCGCCCGGCCCGATCCGATCGATCGCGAGGCTCAGGTCAATCGCATCCGGTTTGGCGTCGATGAGGCGCTTCACTACGGCGCGGGCGTCGTTCGCGTGTTCGCTGGCGATGTGCGCGAAGGCATCACATTCGAGGCTGCTCGGGCGTGGATCGTCGAGGGCCTGTGCGAAGGGGCCGACTACGCCCATGAACGGGGCATCAAGCTAGCGCTGGAGAACCACGGTAAGTTGGCCGGGCGCGGCGAGCAGGTGCGCGCGCTGATCGAAGAAGTGCGCGACCGTACGGGCCACGCGGCCCTGGGCGCGAACCCCGACTTTGGCAACTTCGTGCTGGTCGACGATTCGCCGGCCGACGCGGTTCGTGCCGAAGCGGCCTTCGCCTACATGGCGCATTTCAAAGATTTCTCGGAAGCTCCCGCCGACCACGAGGGCTGGGCGTTCACCTCTTTGGCGGGCAAGCGCTACTTGGGCTCGTGCCTCGGCGAGGGCGTTGTCGAACTTGCGGGTTGTCTGGCCGCCCTGCGCGAAGCCGACTTCGACGGTTGGCTCAGCATCGAATACGAAGGCACCGAAGACTGCCTGACCGCGGTTCCCCGCTCCATCGCCCGAGCGAAAGCCCTGCTGTCGGGAACGGCCTGAGTCCCGCCAGCGTCATAATGATCAGACAGTTGGGGGCGAACGGGTTCGACAGGGCCGGTTCGACTTTCAGTTGCGAGCCGAGGCGCCGTTGGCCTCGTTAAAAGCGGCAAAACAAGTAGTTGCGAACAACAATTACGCCTTCGCGGCCTAGTTACTAGGACTGCGGATCCGCCCTCCTCGAGCCGGTAGGGGAGAGTTCGGGTCTAATCAAATCCGGACCGCTGGGTGAGCTTCTGTTCGTAGCAAGCCTGGTTAAATAAATCGAACTGAGCGAGTGATCAGCCGGCCCCGGGAGAGATCGCCGCCGAGAAAAGAACAGGGGAGACGCTCGTGGTAACGGAAGGGGCGACGGTTTTGGAAGCGGGTTCAATTCCCGCCGCCTCCACCAAGTTTTTTCACTCATGTATCGACCCATTGTCCGCGTGTTTCTGGGGGTCAGCCTCGACGGCTTCATCGCGGGGCGGGATCACGACCTCTCGTGGCTGGAGTGCGTGAGCACCGATCCGCCGGAGGACACTGGCTACGCGGAACTCATGGCCAAAACCGACGCACTCGTCATCGGACGGAACACTTACGATGCCGTGCGGCACTTCGAGCCGTGGCCATACGAGGGTAAGCGATGCCTCGTTCTTACCCACCGGACGATCGACGATCCGAGGGTCGAGCCTGTGTCCGGTGGACTCGCCGATCTCCTATGCCGGCTCGCAGATGAAGGCGTGCACGGGGTGTATCTCGATGGAGGTTCGCTCGTGCGGCAGGGCCTCGCCAAAGGCCTCGTCGATGAGCTAACACTTTCCTGGGTGCCGATGATCCTTGGCCAAGGGGTTCATCTCTTCGAAGGACTACCCGAACTGAAGCAGAAATGGCGACTGGTCCAGTCAAGATCCTTTCCCAGTGGTCTCGTTCAGGCGACCTATCGACCCCTTGTCGAAGGTTGAGCAAAATCCGTCGCTTGGGCAAGATGTCCTGCCGACCAGGCCAATGTATGCTCTAGAGACACTGAGCGATCACGGGCTTCTAACCGCTTTGGGTCCTGTGCGCTGGGTGAGGAAGGCCTCGGTCGAACACGAACGACCGGGGCCGATTAACTAGCGGCCAGAGACGTCTTCCGAGCCCGTCTTGCCTTCGAAGCTCTCGCCGGCGTGGGGCATCGAAACATCTTCTACTGCGGGGCCGCGGTCGCCCTGCGCGAAGTTCACGTCTTCGCCCCCGAGCGGGTACTCCTTGCGGAGCGGATAGCCGATCCAGTCGTCGGGCAAGAGGAACCGGCCGGGGTGGTCGGTGTTCCCCTCGAACACCACGCCGTAAAGGTCGGCAATCTCGCGCTCGGGATACTCGGCGCCGAGGAAGATGTCTCGCAGCGTCGGAATCGTCTGCCCGTCGTCCACCGCCACCTTCACGAAGATGCGCGAGTAGTGCTTCAGCGACATAAGGTTGTAGATGACCTCGAACCGCCCCTCGAGATCGCGCTCGTGGGTCCACGTGCTGTAATCCGCACCCACGCACTCCGAGAAGTAGCTGTAGTCGAGGTCGGGGTCGTCTTTGAGCAGCGAGATGACCTCGCGGATCGACTCGCGCCGCACGCAAAGAAACGTCTCGTCGCGGAACGTCTTGACCTTGATCAACGCGTTGGGCAGCTTCTCGCGAACGCGCACGGCCTCCAGCCGCTCTTCACCCACCATCGGCGCGCCCATCGGTTACGAACCCTCCGTCGCGGGCTGAAGGACGGGCTTGGCTTCCAGCTTCGGCAGGACCGTGTCCTCAAGCTTGGCGGGGTCGAGGGATGTGGTCTCATCCCAGTCGATTGCGCCGACCCGAACCGCATAGATGTAGCCCAGAATCCACGTCGACATGTAAACCAGCATCTCGATGAAGCTGAAGAGTTGGAACGAGACATCGGAATCTCGGTAGATGGTCATCCAGCTCCACAGGAAGATGACTTCGATGTCGAACAAGATGAAGAGAATCGCGACCAAGTAAAACTTGATTGGGAAGCGCTCACGGGCCGAGCCCTCCGGCGTCACGCCGCACTCGTAAGGCGAACTCTTGTAGGGCGTGAGCTTCTTTGGCCCCAGCACCCAGCTGAGCGAGACCATCGCGACGCAGATAATCGCCGCGACCGCCACCAAGACGAGAATCCCGATGTACGATTCCACGCGCGAAGTTTACCGCCGTCAAGAAAGGACCGCGAGGGTAAGGGTCAGAATCGCCGCATTGTGGACGCCGTGGAAGATAATCGAAGGCATCAATGAGCCGGTCTGGTAAGTCAGCATTGCACTGATGAACCCGACCCCCGCCAAGGGCAACCACGCGGGAATCCCAGTTGGGTGGATTGCGGCGAAGCAGAGCGCGGCGATCACCACGCCGATCGCGGTGGATCGGAAGAGCTTGGCCATCGCGGGGGTGACTAAGCCACGGAAGATGATCTCCTCGACGATCGGGGCCATGAGCGACGCCGAGACGAACGTGCCGATCAGGGTCCACAAGTCGGCCCCTTCCGCGAGGCGCACGGTGATTGGGTGCTCGGGAGCTGGGAAGAACTGCTGGAGCGGGTAGGAAATCGCGGCGAGCACCGCCAGAAGGGGGATCTCGGCGAGCAGCGCACCGACCACCCACAGGCAGTCGCTCTTGCGGCGCGGATGACGCAACCCGACTTGGGCGAAGCTCAGGCTCCTGCCAAAGATGGGCAAGGTCAACAATGCCAAACTCAGGCCGATCACCAGCAGGGCAAGTACGATGCTGGTTCCCTTCGGCGGCTTGGATCCGACGATCATCACGATCACGAAGGGAATCAGGAAGAACAAGGCGAGCAGTTGGGTGGCGCGGCCCGCCATGCGGTCCGCGTTGGGGGAAGAGAGCGGGTCAGCGGGGTGACCCACGGGTCGCGCCTTGCCCGCCAATCGAGCCACGGCGTAGGCGATCCACGCGGCGACGCCCAGTCCACCGGCCAACATCAGCACGACCGCAAAGACAAAGAGGCGCTGGCCCCGCTCCGGGGAGACCACTTCGAGTCTCGCGTCCTTGACTCCCAACTCCTCGAGCCGCAAAGACCAAATCAACTGGGAGGCGAATCGGTCAGGCAGCCGGTCTTTAAGCGCCCGAACCTCAGGCTCCTGCAGGTCGGGATTCTCGAGCAGCACCGCCAACTGGCGCACCTTGGTGTCCTTCGACTTGGCCAGTGCGGATAACGAGCTCGGCTTGGGATCGTCGCCCAAAAGGCGTCGCAACGAGATAGCGACCATTGCGGCTTCTTCGCTTGCCTTGGGCTCCTCCAGGCGCGAGAGCTCGGAGCGCATCCGAGCGTAATCCTCCTTGGGCGCTTTGTCGCCCAGCATGCCGCGGATGCCCGCCATGTACTCCATCGACATTCGCAGGGAGCGCTCGACATTGGCGGCGGTACGATCGTCGCCCGACCCCTTATCGCGATTCAGGTAGCCATCAAGCTGGACTAGGATGAGCAGGCCAACGAGGATGAAGAACGCGAACCAGCCCACGCCGGGGCGGTGCGAATCCTGAGGAACGGGATCACGCGTGAGGTCGAACTCCACGGTTGACTATGGCACACCGGCGCCGGGGTCTCCAGGACTGTTGGATTGACTTCGTGTTTCCACCCCGGGCACGGCTCGCGGCCCCGTTGCGGCCAGGTTCGTACGCAGGTCCGTGTCGCTCGACTCCAGCCGCGATTCGAGGCGATCGAAGACATCCCGGAGCAATCGTCTTCGCCGACGACCAGCGGCGATAGTGGCTTGTCGGGCAACCAGGAACGTGAGCGCGCCGACTGCGAGGAGCGCCAAAACCCCGAACGGGGGTCCCAAGCCCGCCTTGGAGAGAACAGCCACCGTGATGAAGACCGGGAGAAATCCCAAGAGGTAGGCAATGGTGCCCAAACCTGCTCCCGTGGAAGACGATTTGACGCGCACGGTATTGCCCGATTGTCGAACCGTCACCGTGTTGAAGTCGAGTCCGCCCCCCGTGCCCGACCACTCGTAGGTCTCACCCCGCCGTTCGACCTTTCCCGGCTCCTCAAAGGCGCGGCGAAGATCGGCAACCGTCTCCTCCCACTGCTCTTCGGTGAGTATCCCGTTCAGCACACGCTCCGACTCGTAGCGCGTCGGTCCACCCCACAAGTTGGCTCTCGCGGTCGCCTCGGAGGAGTCGGCACTGCTGAGGGCAGCGGTGATCGCTCCGGGCTCGATCCCGAGTTCGGCCGCCGCAAGGCGTAGCTCGTCTTCAGAAATGCCTTCGCGTCCTGATCGCTCTACTTGGCCGGATTGAATCTCGACGGCCCTGCGGATGATCTCCGCCATTTGCTTCTCGGTGAACCGGCGCGAACCCACACCGTGAGGACGCGAACCGGCCCCTCGACGTTGCACGAAGAAGCGGGTCCCCGGGGTGGGACTCGAACCCACACGGCCTTACAGCCAACGGATTTTAAGTCCGCTGCGTCTACCATTCCGCCACCCGGGGCCGGCGGCGGGAGTATACCGACGGGCCGTATACTCCCCTATCGTGAGCGAGCAAGCCCGTTACGTCCTGATTGGTGGAGGCGTGGCCAGCGTCACCGCAGCCCAAGCCATCCGCGAGCACGATGCCGAGGGTCGAATCTTGATGATTCGAGACGAACCCCACGTGCCCTACGACCGCCCGCCGCTTTCGAAGGGCTACATCCGAAATCTCGCGGTTGACATCGACGATATCTCCAGCAAGTACGAGAGCTTTTACGAAGAGAACAAGATCGATCGCTGGCTCGGAACCCGGGCGACCGCCATCGACCGAGCCGCCAAGACCGTAACGACTGAAGACGGGCGAACCGTGGTCTACGAGAAGCTCCTTCTTGCAACCGGATGCCGGGCCGCCCGACCCGAGTTTCCTGGCGTCGAACTGGCGCACTGCCTGCGGACGATGGACGATGCCGAAGGCATCCGCAAAGCGCTCCATCCGGCGAGTTCGATCGTCATCATCGGCTCGGGATACATCGCTGGCGAAGTCGCATCGGTCGCGTTGGGTCTCGGGAAAGCGGTCACGATCCTCTCACGCGATGCCAGCTTCTGGACCAGCTTCGCCAGCCGGGAGACCGGCGACCGCATCGCCCAGGCGTTCCGCGACGCAGGTGCTGATGTCCAACTCGGGGTGGCCTTCGATCGCATCGAAGCCGGACCGGCCGTTCACCTCGCCGACGGTCGCAGCTTTGCTGGCGACCTCGTGGTGTTGGGCACGGGCATCCTGCCTAACGTGGATCTTGCCGCCGCCGCCGGACTCGAGACCGATCCCCTTCACGGCATCGTCGTGAACGACCACCTCTGCACCGCCGACCCGGCGATTTACGCCTGCGGCGATGCGGCCTTCCGCCCGGGCCATCCGATGGGACTCAGCGGCGAGCATCACCTCAATGCGAAGTGGCAAGGCACGACTGCCGGCGGCAACATGGCCGGAGGCGATGAAGCCTATGCCAAGGTGCCCTACTTCTGGACCGACTTCCTCGATCTGCACATGATCTTGCGCGGCCACCCCGAAAACGCCCAACCCGCCAAGGTCATCGGTGACCGAGCATCGGGTGAGTTCATCGAGCTCTATGCTGGCGCCGACGGCAACCTCGCGATGGGCATCGCCCTGAGCCACGACGAACCCTCGCTCGATCCCATCTCGGACCGACTCGCCGAACACATCGGCCAGCCGATCGACACCTTTGAAGCCCCATGACCGAAGCGCTGCTGACCTCGCCGTTGACCCAACTCCCCGCTCCGAAGGGAGTGGGCAAGGTGCGTGAACTGTACGACCTCGGCGAAGAGTTGCTGATCGTCACCACCGACCGCATCTCGGCCTTCGACGTGATCATGGCGAACGGCATTCCTGACAAGGGCCGGGTGCTCAACCTGATGAGCGCGTTCTGGTTCGAGAAGTTTTCGGACCTGTGCCCTAATCACGTCATCACGACCGAAGACGATGCGATTGCCGAGCATGTGGGCGACTGGCATCCGAATCTGGCCGGACGATGCACCCTGGCCCGGAAAGCTACGCCGGTCAAGATGGAGTGCGTCGCCCGCGGTTACCTAGCGGGGTCGCTTTATAAGGAGTATCGCCAGGCCGGCGGCTCCGTCCACGGTCTCTCCTTGCCCGATGGGCTCCGCGACGGCGATCGTCTTCCGGAACCGATCTTCACCCCGGCGACCAAGGCGGAATCGGGACATGACGAAAACCTGAGTTGGGCTCAAGCGGTCGACCTCGTGGGTCACGAAGCCGCGGTGTGGTTGCGGGACACGACGCTCACGATCTATCAACGAGCCGCGGATGAGGTCGCACGCCACGGCTTGATTCTCGCCGACACCAAGTTCGAGTTCGGCGAGACTGCTGACGGCATCATCTGGATCGATGAAGCGCTGACGCCCGATAGCTCGCGCTACTGGAACACCGAGACTTATGCGCCCGGCGGCCCCCAGCCCAGCTACGACAAGCAGTTCGTGCGCGACTACTTGGAGAGCATCGGCTTCAACAAGCAGCCCCCCGGACCAACCTTGCCTGATGACATCGTCGCCAAGACCCGCGAGAAGTATCTGGAGGCGTATGCCCGAATCGTCGGGCAGCCCCTGCCATGTTCCTGATCTATAACCTGCTGGCGCTCATTCTGAGCCCGATCTGGCTCACCTGGATGCTGATCCGATCGAGCCGACGCGCGGAGGCTCCGAACTGGAAGGAGCGCACCGGCAACTACATGCACGTGCAGATTCCGCGGGACAAACCGGCGATCTGGATCCATGCGGTTTCGGTCGGCGAAGTCATGGCGGTGCTGCCGATTCTGCGCCAGGTGCGGGCACTGCTGCCGGATCACTTCCTGCTGCTTTCGGTGACCACAAGCAGCGGCCACCACACTGCGCGCGAGCACGCGGTCGATCTTTACGACGAACTCGTTTACTTCCCCATCGACCTGGCGCGATTCCAGCTTGCGGCGATGAGCCGTGTTCGTCCGAGCGTGGTCGCGATCATGGAGACCGAACTCTGGATGAACTTCCTCTGGGCCGCCAACGCGATGGGCGCGAAGACGCTGTTGCTGAACGGGCGGATCAGCGACCGCTCGTTCCGGCGATCTCAGCCCATCAAGTTCTTCTACCGCTCTCTCTTCGGCTACCTCGATCGGGCGCTCATGCAAACCGCGGGAGACGCGGACCGGATCGCGAATCTGGGGGCGAAGCAACCCGAGGTGTTCGGCAACTGCAAGTTCGATCAGGCGGTCGACGGGCTCGACACCGACCCCGCCGAATGGCGCGCGTTGCTTGGTCTTCCGGAAGGCGTTCCGGTCGTCGTCATCGGCTCGACCCGGGGAGAAGATGAAGAGCGGTTTGTCGTCAGTGCGCTCGAACCATTGGCCAAAGAGGTTGCCATCGTGTGGGCGCCGCGTCACTTGGAGCGTGCCGACGCCGTCGCCGCCACGATGGCGCAAGCCTTCGGAGATACGTCGCGCCGCAGCCGGGCCGAACGGGGTCAGTACCTCGTGCTCGACACCTACGGCGAACTTGCCAAGGTCTATGCACTCGCCGACGTGGTGATTATCGGCGGTGGATTCGGCGACTACGGCGGACAGAATCTGCTCCAACCGCTCGCTCACGGCAAACCGGTGCTGCACGGCCCGCATATGGCCAACTTCCGCGATGTGGCCAAGGCTTCGCTGGCGCTTGGGGCATCGCGAGAGGTTGTCACCCCCTCGGAACTCACGAGCGTCCTTCGGGAGTTGCTTCAGGACCGTGGCCGCGCGACCCAGATGGGCGAAGCGGGGCGGCGGTTTGTCGAGGAGAACGCGGGAGCGAGCCGACGTTACGCACTCGCCATCGCGGAAGCTGCTCGCGAGGGCTAGAAGAAACCGCTGAACCCGACGAGCATGAAAATCATGCCTCCGATCGCGGACAGGATGGAAAGCACCAACATCACGATTGAGAAGATGTAGGCCGCATTGCCCTGCGGATGGCCGCTATCGCGGGCCTTCTTCCCGCTCATTAACCCGGCGATGGCCAGGGCGGTCGCGACAAAGCCCAGCACCGGGAAACACCCGCAGCTGAACACCAGAAAAGCGGCAATCGAGCTGCAGATCCAGGACGTGGTGAGTTCCGGCGGAGTCGCCGTTGGCCCCGGTCCCTGTCCCGGTCGGTGATAGGATGCGTAGGGAGTCTGCGGCGGCCCCGCCGAGTTTCCGAACTGCGTTGGGTCGGCGACACCGGGAGGGGCGAAAGGAGGTTGCTGTGCCGCATAGGGCGCGTTAGCCGGGAACTGAAGTCCGCTAACCGTCGATGCCGCCATGCGGTTTCCGCCCAGCTCTTCTTCGAGCATCGTGTTGGGCAACACGCGACCCTCCGACACCCACTGCTGGAGGGTCGTCAAGTCGGCCGGGCCGAACCGCTGGCCATTTGGGGCGTACACGAAGTACCGCACGCTCCATTTTAACCACGACACGCCACAGCCGTTGCTTCCAGCGCGGGTGTATCCTCTTCAGCGATGAAGGGCGTCATTCTCGCGGCGGGCAAAGGCTCGCGACTGTTTCCGGTTACTCACCACATTCCGAAGCCGTTGCTTCCGATCGCGAACCGCCCGACCCTGGAATACGCCTTCGATCGACTGAAGGAGATCGGGGTGCGTGAGATCGCTATCGTCGTTGGCGACAATGAACGGGAAATGCGGGCTGCGCTAGGCGATGGTTCCGCGTTTGGCCTGGAACTCGCCTACGTCCGGCAAAACGAGCCCAAGGGGCTCGCCCATGCCCTGGGGTTCGCCGAGTCGTTCATCGACCGAGAGCCCTTCGTGATGTATCTGGGTGACGCCATCTACAGCGAGGGCTTCACGCAGCACGCCGCGCGATTTGTGGAGAGTGGCGCGGCAAACTTGAACATTGTGAAGCCAGTTGAGGACCCAAGCCGGTTCGGCGTAGCGAATGTGGACGGAGAGCGCATCACCAAGCTGGTGGAAAAGCCGAAGGAGCCCGAAAGCAATCTCGCGATGGCGGGGCTGTACTTCTTTGGCCCAGAGATCTGGGACGTGCTGCCCGGATTGGCGCCCAGCGCCCGCGGCGAGTATGAGATTACGGATGCGATCCAGCGGCTGATCGATGGGGGGCAACTCGTGCTTGCCGGGGTCTATGAAGGCACCTGGTTTGATACGGGCACCCTCGACTCGTTTCTTGAAACAAGCGCATTCCTCACGGGGGGCAAGTCGCTCGTGGGCGACGCGGAAGTCCGGGGCGAAGTCACCGAAGGCGTGGTGATCGGAGACGGCGCGAAAGTTTCAGCGACCCGACTCGTGGATTGTGTCGTCCTGCCTGGGGCAAATGTTCAGGTCACCGGGACGATCCGCCATGCCATTCTCGGCGGAACCGTCGTCCGCGAGGGTGACGTGATGGACGCGATCCTCTGGGACTAGCGTCCGTCCCAGAAGCCCTTCTTCTTGGGCTTATCCGGGTGCTGCACTGGACTATCCTTGGTGATATCGATCGTCGGTCGTAGGTCGATCGCCTTCTCCCTGATGTTGGGTTGAGCGATCTCGGTCATTGCGCCCGGGTTTGCTCCCTGGGGAATAGGCAACAAGATCGACACGCGACGGTTAACCGAACTCGTCGGCTTGTCCGGATCGCGAAGCTGTGTATCCGCATAACCCGCGACGCTGAGGAACTGGTCCTGACCGACCCCGCCTACCATCAGCTGGCGGCGTAGCGAGTTCGCGCGATCTTGGCTGAGGTCCCAGTTGTCGTAGTCCGTGCGCGCGTACGGCACGGCGTCGGTGTGGCCCTCGATCTTCATCGGGCGGCTCGCTTCCGCGAGGATAGGGGCGATCTGGCCGACCAAAACACGGGCCTCTTTCCGCAATGTCGACGAGCCGCTCTCGAAGAAGACGGCTCCTTTGTCCTCGCGAAACTCGATGCGAAGCCCTTCGGGAGTCATCTCGATGCTCACGCTGTCGAGCATGGCCTTCAAATCAGCCTGGCCGATGCCCGCCTCATCGCCCTTCTTGGCCGCCGTTTCCAGCGCTTGCATCACCTTGCCCATGACCATGATGACCTGGCGCTTGTTGTCCTGCATGATCTCAACACCCTGGTGCTTGACTGTGCCGGATTGGGTGATGGGAGTGCCGGGAAATCGAACGATGTTGCGGCTCATCGGGGCGGTCTTGGAGTAGCCCAACGGGTCGTTAAAGTAACCCGAAATCTGTGCCTTCGATTCATCGGAGAGGCCGAGAATCCACATCACCATGAAGAACGCCATCATGGCGGTCACGAAGTCGGCGTAGGCAACCTTCCACGAACCGCCGTGGTGGCCGTGGCCGTGCGCCTTCTTCTTCTTGATGATGATCGGGGTGCCTTCCATCGTTTAGCCTGTTGGTGGGTTAGCTTGTGGCGTACTGAATGTGGTGTGTCGAGTGTGGGATGTCGCTGGAATCCAGCTGTCGAGTTTCGTCAGTTCTCGCCCGCAACATTCGACATCCAACATCCGACACTCACGCTCCCGCAGCCTACGCCGCCGGTTTCTCCTTCACCGCCGACTCCATCTCGGCGAAGCCAGGGCGGACGGACGGCTCGATGTTGCGGCGAGCGAACTCGACACACGTGATCGGCGACTCGCCGCGGGCGAAGCTGAAAAGGGCATAGCGGATGCAGTTCATGTAGCTGCTCTCGGCGGTCAGCCGAAGCTCGATCGCCTTCGCTAGCGGGGCGAACATGCCGTAGGCGAGGAGAATCCCAAGGAACGTACCGACCAGCGCGGCGGCAACCGATTGGCCGATCGCGGACGGGTCGCCCTCGGCGATCTTGCCCATCGTGATGATAACGCCCAAAACCGCCGCAACGATGCCGAAGCCCGGCATCGCGTCGCCCACCGTCTGGATCGCCGTCGCCGGCACCATCTGTTCTTGGTGGGCGGTCTCCAAGTCGATCTCCATCATCTCAGAGAGGTCATGCGGCCCGACTGCGCCGGTCAAGATGACCTTCATCGTGTCGCAGAAGAAGTCGCGGGCGTGGTGGTTGTTGAGGAACGACGGAAACTTCTTGATGATCTCGCTCTTCTCAGGGTCCTCGATGTGCTGTTCGAGGCCGAGGAGTCCTTCCTTTCGCGCGACGTTGAACAGCTGGAACATCATCTTCAGCACGTCGAGGTAGGCACCCTTGGTGTAGGGGTCGGGCTTGAGGAGCCCCATCACCGCCTTGATCGCCCCCTGGAAGTTCTTCATCCCGTGCGCGGCGAGGAATGAGCCGAGGCCGCAACCGCCGATGATGATGAACTCGGTGACCTGCATCAAGACGGCGACTTTGCCACCGTGCATGACGTAGCCCAGCATGGTGGCGACCAGCGCGATGAAGATGCCGATAAACGTGAACATAGACCCTGTCCGCAGCCATGACCGCCCCCGGCAATGTTGCGCGGTGAGCGATACAATAGAATCATCGGCAACCAACCCCCGGCTACTCTAACCTCAAGCGAGAATCTGCCTGCGGATTCGCGCATTCGACTGCTCGATCCGCACACCGTCAACCAAATCGCGGCTGGCGAGGTCGTCGAGCGGCCCGCCTCGGTGGTCAAGGAACTCGTCGAAAACGCGCTCGACGCCGGAGCGACGCGGGTGATCGTCGAACTTACCGACGCCGGGCGGACCCTCATCCGGGTCAGCGACGACGGTATCGGCATGTCGCCCGAAGAAGCGCAAATGGCCCTCCAGCGCCACGCGACGTCGAAGATCACCTCGGCGGATGATCTGCTTCTGGTTTCGACGCTGGGGTTCCGAGGAGAGGCCGTCCCCTCGATTGCTTCGGTGTCGCGGTTCACGCTCTCGACCGGCACCGACGACAGTGGGCGCACACGCATCAGCGTGGAGGGCGGGACGATCCAAGGCGTTGACCGCGTCGCCGGACCGCGAGGGACGGAGATCACGGTCGAGGACCTGTTCTTCAACACCCCCGCGCGGCTTAAGTTTCTTAAGAGCGATACAACCGAGCTCTCGGCCGCGCTCGAGCATGTCACCCGCTACGCGATGGCCTACCCGCACGTGGCGTTCACCGTGATCCACAACGGCCAGCAGGCCCTGGCGACCACCGGCTCGGGCGATCTACAGGGAGCAGTCGCCGAACTGTGGGGACGGGATCAGGCGCGTGGAATGGTGCCGGCCGAGCTGGTTCACCCGAATCTGCGCGTCCACGGATGGGTGAGTCCGCCCTACATGACCCGCCCGACGCGCGCCTACCAATACGTCTACGTGAATGGGCGGCCGGTGCGATCGCGCATGCTGACCGCCGCGGTCGACCAGGCATACCGTGACCTGACCCCCGAGAAGCGGTACCCCGGCGTGGTGCTAATGATCGACGTCGATCCGGCGCGGGTCGATGTGAACGTCTCTCCCACCAAGAGCGAGGTGCGGTTCCAGCAGGAAGGGCAGGCGTTTGACGCGGTGCGCACCGCCATCCGCGCCGCGCTGATGGAGAGCGGCATGATGCCCGACGCGGCCGGGATCGCGGCCGCCAATCAGGCCCTCGCCGAGTCCGCGGTCTCTTCGCCGATGAGCACGTTCGGGGCGGGCATCTTTGAAGCGGTGATGGCCGCGCAAGCTCCGCTCGAGATGCCGGTACCGATGCCGGAGAGCTCAGTCGAGCTTCCCGCGGGAGTCACCGGCGACCGTGAGCGGTTTCCTTTCATCGAACTCCTCGAGGGGTTGCGGGTGATCGGGCAAGCGATGAACACCTTCATCATCGCGGAGACCGCCCGTGGCATCGTGATCATCGACCAGCACGTGGCCCACGAGCGGATCCTCTATGAATACCTGTGCGGACTAAAAGGCCCCCATGCCATCGAGCGGCAAACGCTGATGGCTCCGGAGACCCTCCACCTCGACCGTCCTGCGGCGACCATGCTCCGCGAACGGCTGCAAGAGGTGGTCGATGTGGGCTTCGACGTCGAGCCGTTCGGCGGGGAGAGCTTTGTGGTGCGGGCGGTTCCCGCCGCGCTGCGCGGCAAAGATCCGATGCGGGTGCTCAGGGATGTGGTGGATGAACTCGTCGATAGCGCGGTGTCGCGCAAGCTCACCCCCACGCGAGAAGCGATCTGGATCATGAGCGCCTGCAAGATGGCGGTGAAGGCCGGCGATCCGTTGTCGCATGCCGAGATGGAGAAACTGATCCTCGACTTGGCGACGACGGAGAATCCTTATCTCTGCCCCCACGGCCGCCCGATCACGATCACCCTCTCGCGACACGAACTCTTGAAGAAGTTCTATCGGCATTAGATGTGGCCGGGCCGCCATTGTAGCCCCGGGATGTATTGTGCCCGGGCCACGATGACGCCGTCATGTGAGGGCACAACCCATCCCTCACCCACAAAGCGCCCGGGCTTGTGCTCGCACGAGGCTACGGTTCTTCCTCGTATGCGCCATGGCAGCCCCTGGATGGACTGTGCGGGGGCCACGATGACGAAGCCGGCGTAATCCGACTCGAAGTTGGTTTCAGCGCGGGCACGTATCATCCTGCGGCTACGGGAGAATCTGCTCGTTGAAGCGCATTAGGCGAGCGCGGAATCTTCCATGGCGGATGTTATCCCTTAACCATCAACCGATCCCGCACGCGGCAGAACGCCTTGATCGCGAACTCCAAGTCTTCTTCTGTGTGGGTGGCGTTCGGCATGGTGCGTAATCTCGCCTTGCCACGCGCGACGGTTGGGAACACGATTGCCAGCGCGTAAACACCCTCATCGAACAGCTGCCGCTCCATCTCTTGGGCGGTCGCCTCATCGCCAACATACACGGGCGTGATCGGCGTTTCGCTGCCCATCGTGTCGAAGCCATTGTCGGCGAGCATCTGCTTCCACTTGCGGGTGTTGTCCCACAGCTTGCGCATCGGCTCGGGGTCATTCTCCATCACGTCGAGCGCAGCGATGAGCGCGGCGGCGACCATGGGCGGGTGGGCGGTTGAGAAGAGGTAGGGACGACCGCGGTTGATCAACCAATCTTTGAGCTTTGCCGAGCCTGCGATGTATCCGCCGATCACGCCGAGCGCCTTGCTCAGCGTGCCGAGTTGGATGTCCACCCGGCCATACAGCCCAAAGTGGGACGTCGTTCCCGCGCCGTGTTCACCCAGCACTCCGCTCCCGTGAGCGTCGTCGATCATGACAATTGCATCATGCTGCTCAGCCAAGTTGACGATGTCCGGCATCGGAGCGATATCTCCATCCATGCTGAACACGCCATCGGTAATGATCAACTTTTTGGCGAATCCCTTCTCATTTGCGAGCTTCAGGGCGCGCTCGAGGTCGTTCATATCCTTGTGGGCGTACACCCAACCTTCGGATTTTCGATACGACGCAGGAGACAGGCGGACGCCGTCGATGATCGACGCGTGGTTGAGTTCGTCGGAGATCACCACATCCTTATCGGTGAGCACCGCCGGGATGCAGCCTGAGTTTGCGGTGAAGCCACCCGTGAACACGAGCACGGATTCGGTCTTCTTGAACTTGGCGAGCCGCTCCTCGAGCTCTTCGTGCACGCTCATCGTGCCGCCGATCCAGCGGACGGCACCGGCACCGACGCCCCAGCGCTCGATGGAATCCAAGGCGGCTTGCCGCACCTTGGGGTGATTCGCGAGCCCGAGATAGTTGTTGCTCGAAAGGTTAACGACCTCGCGCCCATCCATGCGGACGCGTCCGCCGGCCGGGGTTTCCAGAATCTTGGGCACCTTATAGAGGTGCTGATCCTTGAGCGTCTGCAGCTGGTCGCCGAGCCAATCTTGAAACCGTGCGTTCATACGCAGATTGTACTGCGCACGAACTTAAGCGGCTTCGCTGATAATGATCGGCTCCATCACCACGGAGGTGAGAAGCTCCTTACCTGTCCGCCCCGACTCGGGGAACGACGCATGGCCAATCTCGACCCGTACCGGCGAGTTGCGGGCGTAGCGCTGGTTCACCCAAGATACGATCTTGCCGACCAAGCGGCGCTGGATCAACGGCACGTTATGCCCCGACGACGGCAAGATGACCCCGAAAGCGCTCTCCTCGTGTCGGCACACCAGGTCGAGACGGCGGACCGAGTCGCGGATGAAGTCGGCGGCGTCAGCGAGAAAGTCATCGACGCTGGAGGCCCCATAGAACTTGCGCAGCGTCTCCAGTCCAGAGAAGCGAATCACCACGATGCCGACTGCCGCCTCGTTACAGGACGCTCGGTGGACCTCTTCTTCAAGGCGCGTTCGGAAGAATCCTTCGGTGTAGGCGCCGGTAAGCGGATCGACCACATCATAGTCGATCTCCGAAGCCTGGCGGCGAAGCAGCCGATCCTGCTCCTGCTCCTTCTGCAGGATCTTCCGGAGCTTGGCGAGCGACTGCCGCAGGATATGGGAGACGTAGTTGCCCGAGATGTCGAGTCGCGCCGCAATCTCCGTCTGGCTCAGCGAGTCGAAGTGGAACATCACGAGGACTTGCCGCTCGAGATCACGCAGCTGGCTCATCGCCTGCTCGAGAACCAAGCGATCTTCGACGCTCAGCTGCTCGACGCAGTAGTCGCTGGAATCCAGCCGCTCGACTTCGGATTCGCCGTCGTCGTCGGTCGGCGTCGTGTCCAGCGAGGAGAGCTTGAGCATCTCTTGAGTCAGGAACACTTCGCGGACCGAGGTCTCGGTGACGCCCAGATGCTCTGCGATCTCGCGCTCCGTGGGTTGGCGGCAGAGATTCGCCTGCAATAGGCCAGCGGCCTTGGTCACCTTGTGCCGAAGCTCCTGGAGCCAAGCGGGCTGCCGGATGGTTTGCGCCCGGTCCCGAAGGTAGTGCTTCATCTCACCGGCGACCAGATAGGTCGCGTAGGTGTTGAACCGTACGCCTGCCGTCGGGTCGAACTTGGTCAACGCGTTGAGCAGTCCGATAAACCCGACTTGGACGAGATCCTCGAAGGGCTCGATCCCGGCGAAGCGCCGAGCAATCCGCTCGACCATCCCCGAGTACTGCACGAGGACCAGATCCTTCAGGTCTTCGCGCCGAGTTTCCAGGTAGCGCAGAACAAGCGATTCGCCATCATTGGCCGCATCAAATTCCTTTCCCATTGACATCAATCCCTCGATTTCTTTTCGCGACCCAATCCTTGGATCGCGTGCCTCCCAGCCGTAACCAATGGGCCCCGGCCAAGGGGCCCCAAATCCGATCCCTACTTCACGCTGTTGACCAGCTTGAAGATGGGGGTCATGACGGAGATCGCGATGAAGCCCACGATTCCGCCCATGAACATGATCAGCGCGGGCTCGATCATGCTCGTCAAACCTTTGACCGTCGCTTCGACCTCTGAGTCGTAGAAGTCACCGACCTTGACCAACATCTCGGAGAGTCGTCCTGACTCTTCGCCGACGTCGATCATGCACGTCACCATGGTCGGGAACAGGTTGGATTTCGCCAGCGGGTCGCTGAGCTTTTGTCCTTCCCGAATGCTGGTGCGCGTCTGGTCGATCGCTTGCGTCAGCACCGCGTTGTTCATCGTCTCACCGACGATTTCCAAGCTGCGTAGCATGGGCACGCCACTATTGATCAGCGTTCCGAAGGTCCGCGTGAAGCGGGCAATCGACATCTTAAGCGCGAGTTCGCCAATGATCGGCATCTTGAGCTTCATGTAGTCGAGCTTGTAGCGACCGTTAGGCGTCTTGCCCCACTGCTTGATGCCAAACCAAATGCCACCCGTCGCAAGGATGATCATCCACCAACTGGACTGCATGAAGTCGCCGAACTTGAACATCGCCGCCGTGACCGGAGGCAGTTCCACATCCATGCCCGTGAAGATCTCCTTGAACTTTGGAAGCACAAAGGAGAACAGGATGAAGAGCATCAGGATCGAGAACACGAGCACCAGCACGGGGTACATCATCGCGCTCTTGATCTTGCCCTTGATCTCGGCCTCGTACTCGAGGAACCCGGCCAAGCGGTCGAGAATCAAGTCGAGGATGCCGCCGACTTCGGCCGCTCGGATCATGTTCACGTAGAGCTTGCTGAAGACCGCGGGGTGCTTCATCAGCGCCTCGTTCAACGCCATACCGCTCTTCACGTCGTTCGTGACGGATTCGAGCGTCTCCTTCATGATCGGGTCCTTCGCCTGGCCGCTGAGAATATCCAGACAGCGCAAGATCGGAATGCCCGAGTCGATCATCGTGGCGAACTGTCGCGAGAAGACGACAATCGTCTTCGGCTTCAGCTTCTTGCGACCGACCGAGAACGAGCCGCCCTTCTTGGCGACCTTGATATCGGTGCAGTGCATGGCCTGGTCGCGCAACTTCGACAGCACCAGCGTTTCGCTGTCTGCTTCCATTGTGCTCTTAACCGTTCTTCCCGACGAGTCGATCGCCGTATAGGCAAACACCGGCATCTGCGTGCTTCTCCTCTGGCCCCCGTGGAGCCCTGTAGGGATTGTCGGAATCTGCGCTCGGACATCTACACGGACAATTGCCAGGAGAATCGAGTTTTTTCAGACGAGCAGTCTTTTGAATCCAAACTGCCGCTTTGGGAGTCTGCTAAGATACAAGCGGTGACAGGGAGTCACCGGAGAGTGATACGCCATGGATCGGCGATTGGGACTTATTGGAATAGCGTTTGCCGCGCTGCTGTCGGGTTGCAGCGCCCGATCGGAGCTGGCCTTCCCGGATTGGCTCCGCAACTCAGGCTCCACGCCGTCGCCAGAAGGGCGCTACGTCGCCTATGCCCGCGCGGCCGACCAGGTCGAATCTGCAGCGGAAAAGTACCTCGCCACGGTCTACTTCACCCCCGGCAAGCGCGATGCCTGTCTGAAGCTCATCGGGCCCGCTCTGAAGACCCTGTCGCAAGGCTCGACGCGTGCCGAGCTTGGCTGGGGCTTCACGCCCACCTCGGCTCTCGAATCGCCCGACAACGTCGCGGCATGGCGCTTGCTCGGGCGAGGATTGGTCTGGAAGATCGAGACCGCGGTTCGAGAATCCGACCATCAGACCGCCATTCGCTGCGCGATACTTGCTACGCGCTTCGGGATGGATCTCGTCGGCGGCGGGGCGATGGAGGGTTCGCTGGGGCTCGCGATTTGTGATGAGGCCCGCCGAGCGATTTCGCCCGCGTTGCCCAAGCTGACTCCCGAAGAGCTCAGTCAACTGGCAAACGGGATTGGCAACGTCCTCGTGAAGCGGCCCGACCTCTCGGACACCATCGAACACGAGCGGCTGAACCTGCTCGCAGGGGTCCAGCAGATTCAAGACGCCTACCGCGACGAAGCCTGGGGGCAGCTGGTCAAGGGGTTCGGCCCCGACGTCCGCGCTGCGGTCGATCGCCTGAAGGAAATGAAGCTGAAGGAGCCGGCGAGCGCGATCGGGTTCTTCAAGGGGCTCGCCGATGAGGCGGATCAAGAGGCTCGGTACTACGCCACCCTTGCCGAACTCCCTCGCGGACAGCGCAACGACCTCAACAAGCCCGACCACGATCCCGGCCGACCCTGGCGTAGATTTGCCCGACATTGCGTGGGGACACTGAGACCGCTCCTCGACCAATACGACAGCACGCTCGCCCGCACCCGATTGCTGGTGCTGGAAGCGGAGCTGCAGAAGCGCGCCCGAGCCGGCGATCCGTTCCCGCGCGACCTGAAGCAGTTCGGTGCCGACCTAGCAACCGATCCGTACTCCGGCGAACCTTTCCCCTACCGTGCGGATGGGACGGACTACCGCGTGTACAGCGTCGGTCCCGACCTAAGCGATGACGGGGGCCAGACGGACGAGACGTTCGCGTCGCCGGATGTTCGACTAGAGTCGCGCGCGTGATCGAACCCACCCTTGATTTGTGGGCGAGGGATGAACTCGTGCCCTCGCTGAGTCTGATGAAGCGGGCACGAATCCATCCCGCTCCTACAATGGGGACCTAGGCCCAGTAGAACGGCGGCATTAGTCGATCCGTAACTCAGTGCCACCGACCCGTATCCGATCCCCCGAGCGAATCGGAGATTGCGTGATCCGCTGGTCGTTGACGAAGGTGCCGTTCGTGCTGCCGAGATCGGTGATCATTAGGCCGGACGGACTGAGCTCGATCCGAGCGTGGCGGCGAGACGCGTTGCGGTCGTAGTCAAGCCGAACTCCGGTCGCCTCCCGGCCGATCTCCAAGGTATCGACAACTCGAACCTGCTGTCCGGTATGGGGCCCATTCAGGATCGTGAGGCTTGCGCCCGACGGAGCGGCTGGGGCGGACGGCATGACGACTGGCGCGGGAGCGGTAGCCGCGCGCATTTGATCCGGCGGACGAACCGGGGCTCTTCCGCCTTTCAAAGAAAACTCGAGGGTGTGGGCCCCAATCTGAATCACCGAGCCGTGATTTAGGACCGCCTGGGGCACGCGCTGCCCATCGACCATGATGCCCAGCGGGGTACCACCGTCGTGGATCACGTAGTCGCGTCCGTGGCGCACGATGCAGGCGTGCATCGGGGCGATGTTCCCATCGCCGAACAGCGGCACGTGGGCGCGCTCATCTCGGCCGATAAAGGTCTGCGGGGCATCGACCACCCACTCCCGTCCCTCGTTGCGGCCCAGCCGCAGACGAAGCCATGCCGTCTTCGCAACTTCGCGAGCGAGCGAGACAAACAGCCCGATCGAGCCTCCCAAGACCACCGCCATCGCTGCTCGGCCGGGCTTTCCGATTTCGTTGCCGCCTTGGGCCAGCTGGGTGAAGCTCTGGAGGGCAACGCTGAGCGGATCGAAGGCGGCCCCCGCGATGGCTCCGCCGATCGCGCCGCCAATGAGACCCAGCGTGGCTTGCCTAGGCGAGCGCAGCGGCAGGCCAATGGCGAGGCCGATCAGCGCGCCCAGAGGAGTGATCTGTACAATGCGCCCAGGGAGGGTCGAGACCCCGAGGCCACGGTCAAATCCTGGGAAGAGCGCAAACGCGAGCCCCCCACCCACGGCGCCGCCGATGGAACCGGCCATCGCCCCGGCGACCAGGCCGATGAGCAACCCGGTGATCATGTGCCGGCGGCTGCCCTGACGATAGCCGGTGAGCGCCCCTACCGACCCGGCGATGAACGCGCCGAGCAAGACCACAAACACCAGCGACGCCGTCTGCCCGCGAGGATCGCCGTAGATCGGCGGCATCATCGGCTCGCTGATGAGCCACGCGCAAAAGCCGCTGAGCGCTCCGACAATGGCGGTGAAGAGGATGTGCCCCACAGAGGATAAGACGCGTCCGAGTGAACCTAAGACAAACGATCCTCACAAAAATCGCGTATGTTGAGGGGCGGGTGAAGCACCCGATACCGTCATGAGCACGCCGAACCAAACTCCCCTCGTCGACATCCAGAACTCCATCGATGCGCGCAACATCGCGATCGACAAGGTGGGCGTTCGCGGGGTCAAGTACCCGATCGTGGTGCTCGACCGAACCAACGAGCGCCAGCACACGATCGGCAACTTCACGCTCACCGTCGATCTGCCGCATCACTTCAAAGGCACGCACATGTCGCGGTTCCTTGAGGTGCTGAACGAGAACAAGGGCGAACTGAGCATCCACGCCCTGCCCAACATGCTGAAGGCGCTGAAGGAGCGGCTGACCGCCGAGCGCGCGCACATCGAAGTGTCGTTCCCGTTCTTTATGGTGAAGAAAGCTCCCGTCACTGGCAAGGAAGGCATGATGGAATTCGAGTGCGGCTTCATCGCCGAATCGAACGGAACCGACGACTTTGTGCTGGCGGTGAAGGTACCCGTCGCCACACTCTGCCCCTGCTCGAAGGAGATCAGCAAGTACGGCGCGCACAACCAACGTGGCCTGGTGACCGCCAAGATCCGCTTCCGCGACATGGTGTGGCTTGAAGAAGTGATCGAGATGATCGAGGCCTCGGCTTCGTGTGCGTTGTATCCCGTTTTGAAGCGGCCGGATGAGAAGTGGGTGACCGAGCACGCTTACGAGAACCCGCGGTTCGTGGAGGACATGGTCCGCGAAGTCGCGCTGAAATTCAACGCCGACGAGCGGATCACGTGGTACGAGATCGAAGTGGAGAACTTCGAGTCGATCCACGCGCACAACGCCTACGCGTATCTCGAGCGAACGAAGTAGGTCCGGGTTAGCTCGGGTTGGCTCGGGTTGGTTCGGGTTTGTTCGGATTGGCTCGGAGGAGCTTCGTAGGCCCAAAGGGCCGACCATCCAACAGCGAAGGGCGCAGCCCTGGACGCGATCAGCCCCATTGCCCGCGGCCTGAAAGGTCGCGATACAATCCCGGAATGCCGCAGTCCCTCGCCACGGTTTTGGTCCATGTCATCTTCAGCACGAAAGACCGAACCCCCTGGTTGACGTCGGAGGTCCGTCAAGAGCTTCACCCCTATGTGGTCGGTGTGCTGGCGAACATCGGTTGCCCATCGATTCAAACGGGTGGCGTGGAAGATCACGTCCACATTCTCTTGCGACTCTCGCGGACGGTGTCTCTCTCCCAGGTGGTCGAGAAGACGAAGACGAGCACATCGAAGTGGATCAAGACCAAGGGCCCTACCGACTTCGCTTGGCAAGCGGGGTACGGTGCCTTCTCGGTCGGGCCTGCAGAGTCGGATCGGATCATCGCCTACATCAAGGGCCAAGAGGAGCACCACCGCAAAGTCACCTTTCAGGAGGAACTGCGAGGGCTATTGCAGGAGTCAGGGACGCAGTTCGACGAACGTTATCTCTGGGATTGAATCGCGTCCCCACGGGCCGCTCGGCGGTTCCTGCGCACGCACCAGGGCCACGCCCTTCGCTGTTGGCTTCTCGGCCCTTCGGGCCTCCTTGGCGCTGCAGATCAGTGCCCGCGATCGTGCATGCGGCAACCAGTCCCTCTCCGCCAGAAAGCGGAGAGGGGAGGTTCTGAACTGACTTACAGCGCCCAGCCGGGACGATACACCGGACGGATCAGCGAGTCGTATTCCTTGCCGCCGCCCTTGACCTGCATCCGCTTCGAGTCCCACTCGAGGCGCGGGCCATCGGCCCACACCGCAAGATTGCCCAAAAGCACGGTCTCGGTCAACGGACCCGAGTAGTCAGGGAAGTTCGAGTTGGCCGGCTTGCCTTCCTTGATCGCGCGAGCGAACTCGGCCATGTGGCCGGGGGACTCCACGAAGTCGGTCTCCGGAATCGGGTCACCGCTCAGAAGGCGCGGATCGCCGCCGTACTCGTTCGGAGCGTACAGCGTGCCCTTCTCGCACACGATCAGGCTGCCGTTACCGCCGAACTCGACCCCAGGGGCAAGCTCCGCCGGGGGCTTCTTGCCACCGTCGTACCAATACAGCTTCATCGGAGCGCGATCACCGCGGGCGCCGAACTCGTAAGTGACAATCGACCACGCCGGGAAGCTGTCACGGTTGTGGCCGGAGGTTTGCGCCTGCACCGAAAGCGGGTCGCGCAGGTCGAGCGCTTGGAACGCAAGGTTGAAGTTGTGGCAGCCGATGTCGCCGAGCGAACCGGTGCCGAAATCCCACCAGCCGCGCCACGAGAACGGGTGATACCCCTCGGCAAAGGGACGATCGGGCGATGGGCCGAGCCAGAGGTCGAAGTCCACGGTCTTCGGCGCGATCTTCGCCTCGGGTCGCGGCACGCCTTGTTTCCACCATCCGCCGGGACGATCGGTCCACAGATGAATCTCGATCACCTTGCCCAGCAGACCCTTCTGGATCGCCGCCGCGGTCTTGCGCAGCGGGTTGTGCGACGTGAACTGGTTGCCCATCTGCGTCTGCACCTTGAACTGGCGAGCGAGTTCCTGCAGTCGGCGCGCCTCCCAAATGGTGCGCGAGAGCGGCTTCTCGCAATACACGTGTAGACCCGCACGCATGGCGTAAGCGGCGGCGGGAGCGTGGACGTGGTCGGGGGTGCTGATCACCACCGCATCCACCCGGCCGCGCATCGCATCGATCATATGGCGAAAGTCGGTAAACGCCGCCGCCTTCGGATGCTCAGCCATACCCTTCGCCCGCGGATTGACATCGATATCGCACAAGGCAACGATGTCGCCGAACTGGGCGGCTTGCTCCATGCCGCTCCAACCCTTCCCGCCGACTCCGATGATGCCGAACCGGATGGGCTCGCTGTGCAGCCATTTTCGCTGCTGCTCGGCCATTGCCGAACCCACAAGAGGCACACCGACGGCCGCTACCGCAGCCGTGCGCAAAACTTCACGTCGAGATAATCCTTTGGACACGAATCCTTCCTCCTACCCGATGCGCAGTTTAGCCCAAGCGGCTAAAGCCGAGATTGAAGGTTTCCCCATCCCGATTGGGGAAAACTTCTCGCGGCTTTCTCCGCTTCGTTCGTCGTCCTGACCATAGGGTCGTTGCGTCCTCGCCACGCCCACGGTTGGAACCCAGATGCGATCGGAGAATCTATTCGAATCACAAGCTACGATCAAAGTGATCGGTGTCGGCGGCGCGGGCCAAAACGCGGTCAATCGGATGATCCGCGAAGGCGTTGAAGGCGTCTCGTTCATCGCCCTCAATACGGATGCCCAGGCCCTCGAGCAGTCCCGAGCCGAGACTCGCATTCAAATCGGCGAAGCTGCGACCCGCGGACTCGGTGCCGGCGGCGACCCCAAGGTCGGTGAAGCGGCAGCCCGTGAATCCGAAAAGGCCATCCAAGCCGAACTCGAAGGCGTCGATATGGTCTTCGTGACTGCCGGTATGGGCGGCGGCACCGGCACCGGCGGCGCGCCGGTTATCGCGGAGATCGCCAAGCGGATGGGCATCCTCACGGTTGGCGTGGTCACCAAGCCGTTCCTGTTCGAAGGTCCGCGCCGCAAGCGCCAGGCCGAAGAAGGCGCCGCCCGCCTTAAGGGCCACGTCGATACGCTCATCACCGTGCCGAACGATCGACTGCTCAGCGTGGTCGAGCGGAAGACGACGATGCAGGAAGCCTTCGCCGCTGCCGATGACGTTCTGCGCCAGGGCGTCCAGGGCATCAGCGACATCATCCTCTTCCCCGGCATCATCAACGTCGACTTCGCCGATGTGCGCAGCGTGATGTCGAATGCCGGCGTCGCGATGATGGGCCTCGGCACAGGCATCGGCGACCAGCGCGCTCGCATTGCCGCTCAGGCTGCCGCTAACAGCCCGCTGCTCGAGACGACGATCCAAGGCGCGACCCGCCTGCTCGTCAACATCTCAGCGGGTGCGGACTTCAGCATCGGCGAGGCCCATGAGGCGATGGAATACATCATTCAGTTCGCAGATCTGAACGACGCCGACATCATCATGGGCCACGTGCTCCGCGAGTCGGACAACAACGAGGTGAAGATCACCTTGCTCGCGGCCGGCATGGAAGCGGGAAAGGGACGGATGATCGGAGCTGAGGACGTGTTCTTCGGCAACGCGCCGACCTCGCAGTCTGCGGTCGTCCAGAACAACGCTGCGGCTAATCAAACCACCGCGCCGATCCAACTCGATGAGATCGACCTCGACATTCCCACGTTCCTCCGCCGCCAGAAACTCGGCGGCGACTAATCGGTTTCTTGACCGCTGGTCCAACCTCAAGCCCCGCTAACGCGGGGCTCTTTTTTTGATCTACTTGAGGTTCTCGGGGTTCAGGCCCGCAAGCTCAGGAAGCACGAAGAGGCCATCCTTCCGGATCAGCACGCCGTCGAACCAGATCTCACCGCCACCATACTCGGGTCGCTGGATCAGCACCTTGTCCCAGTGGATGCCCGACACATTGCCGTTTCCGCCCGGCGGATCGTACGAGTTGCCGGGGGTGAAGTGCAGCGATCCGGCGATCTTCTCATCGAACAGCGTGTCCTTCATCGGGTGGAGGATGTACGGGTTGAAGCCAATGGCGAACTCGCCAAAGTAGCGCGCACCTTCGTCGGTGTCGAGACTATCGTTCAGCTTCTGGGTGTTCGCGCCAGCCGATGCCTCGACGATCCGTCCGTTCTTGATCTCATAGACGACGTCCTTGAACTCCGTCCCCTGATAAAGCGAGACCGTGTTGTATTGGATTCGGCCGTTGACACTGTCACGAACCGGGGCGCTGAAGCACTCGCCGTCGGGAATGTTGCGAAGGCCGGTACAGGGCACCGAGCCGATGCCCTTGATGCTCAGCGTGAAGTCGGTTCCAGGAGCGGTGACTCGCACCTGATCCGTCTTGTCCATCAGTTCTTTGAGCGGCTCACACGCCTTGGCCATCTTCGCGTAGTCGAGCGTGCAGACGTCGAAGTAGAACTTCTCGAAGGCGGGGGTGCTCATATTGGCCTGCTGGGCCATGCTCGCGGTGGGCCAGCGAAGGGCGACCCACTTCGTCTTCGGCACCCGGACTCCGAAGACGACGGGCTGCGAGTACTCCTTGCTCCACATCCGCATGGTCGCTTCGGGCACCTCCGAAAGCTCGGCGTAGTTGTGACTGCCGCGCAGGGCAATGTAGGCGGTCATTTGCTCCATCTCGTGCTTTTCGACCTCGGCGATGAGCTTGGCGTTGGCTTCAGTCATGCCGAGCATGAGTTCGCGCCGGATCAGGTTGCTCTCGAGACGGACGGCCACTTGGGCTCCTTTCGACTGTGCGATGCGCACGACCTCTGCGACCGCCTCTTCTGGAATGTCGAAGGCGTGGATGAGCACGTTGTCGGAGGGGCCGAGTCGGGTGGAGTGGCTGCAAAGCAGCTCGGCAAGCGCGGTGACGCGGGGATCAAGCATAGAAGTGAGGATACCGGTTGCCCGGACCACCACCCATCCACTGAAGACCTCGACGGTACAGGTCTCGACCGTTGATTCAGGCTGTGCATGGTCGTCGCGCTCGCCGCACTTCTTTGTGGGCGAGGGATGTATCGTGCCCTCGCGCGAAAGCAGACATAAGTGAGGGCACGACGCATCCCTCACCCACAAGCGATTCAGTGGGAGGCAACTAACGTCGTCACTTCCGATACAACGTAGCGAACTCCGCAGGCGTACGTCCATCCACGCGAATCCGCTCGACTCGCCCGTCGACTGCGTACTCGACGATGATGCTCCAGGTGTCGGCATATCGAGGAGAGAAGTGATAGACCTCGTGCTCCACCGGCTCGGCAGGGCGGCCAAAGAACCGCTGCAGTTCGGACTGGTGCGCCCGGTCCTTCTCAGCACGATCGAGCCACTCCAAGATGACGAGAGCGTTCTTAGCGTGCCAGTCCCGG
>JANJUB010000120.1 GCA_024710805.1 Fimbriimonadaceae bacterium
CTAGTCGCGCGCAGCGGTTGGTGAGGGATGGAGACGTTGTCCTTTCTACCGTTAGGCCAAATCGTAGGTCAATGTTCTTCGCCCGCAATCCGAGTCCGAACACCGTTGTCTCAACCGGCTTTGCTGTTCTACGTTCACGCGAGTCAGAAATTGCCCCACGCTTCCTTTACGCCTTGGTTCTGGACAGGGCATTTACTGACTACCTCGTCACACGAGAACAGGGGGCGGCGTACCCAGCGATCTCACATCACGACATCTTTGAAGCGGAGGTCGCACTGCCTCCGCTTTGCGAGCAGCGAAGGATCGCCCGCATCCTCGGAGCATTCGACGACAAGATCGAGCTTAACCGGCGGATGTGCGCGACGTTGGAGGAGATGGCGCGGGCGATCTTTCGCTCGTGGTTCGTCGACTTCGACCCGGTGCGGGCGAAGGTCGCCGCCATCGCTGAAGGCCGCGACCCCGAGCGCGCCGCCATGGCCGCCATCAGCGGCAAGAAAGATGAGGACCTCGACACCCTCCCCCCCGAAACCCTTGCCTCTCTCCGCGCAACCGCAGCCCTCTTCCCATCCCGCTTCACCGACTCGGAACTAGGCGAGATTCCGGAGGGGTGGATCGTTAGAAAGGTCGGTTCCATCTTGGAACTCGCCTACGGAAAGAGTCTCTCCAAGCAGGTCCGGGTTCCAGGAGACGTGCCCGTCTATGGCTCAGGCGGGGTCGATGGGTATCACAATGAAGCTCTGGCTTCGGGACCAGGAATCGTCGTTGGCAGAAAGGGTAGTGTTGGGACCGTTCACTGGGTCGCAAGGGACTTCTTCCCGATCGACACCGTCTTCTACGTTAAGCCGGGCAACGGCTATCAGATGCGCTGGTGCTATGAACTACTAAGAACTCTGAATGTGCCGGAGATGGGAGCGGATTCTGCTGTCCCTGGCGTCAACCGCAACACTGTTTATGCAAAACTGATCTCCACACCCCCACCGACATTGCTTCGGACCTATGATGATCTTGTCGCTCCGATGGTGGCTCTCCAGCACGAGCTTGTTAAGCAGTCCGACACCCTCGCCGCCCTTCGCGACATGCTCCTGCCGAAGTTGCTTTCAGGAGAACTTGCTGTATGAAGCTCACGTGCCTTCTCCTAAATGAAGATGTCAAGGAATTCAGAGACGCCTTGGCTAGGCCAACGACCGAGTACCGCGTGAGTGCGTCATTGGCAGCGGATGCGCGGCTCTACGTCGACTCGTCGTCGTCAGGTGAACCGCCCTGGCTGGAGATCGTAAGAAAGTTCTCCCCCGACGCTCTCCCGGGCATGTCAGGACAGATTAACTCTGGTCTTATGTTGATCAGGGTTGATGATCGTATGCTGGCCTTTACTTTCGGAGGAGGGCGACGCTTGCTGAAACAAGACATATACGAGCCCCGGTTCGGGTTGAAGGTTACCGTTAACAGGGTCAATCCAGACTCCCTGAAATCGCTGGATGCCCATAGCTACGAGGCTGGGCAGCTGCAAGTGAGGCGACAGGCGGCGCGGAAATCAGGCCTGGACGCATTCGGTATCAATCCAGCCAGAGACATCCTTCGGGCGGTGGCGGGCGTAGCCGCATCAGACGACTTGGTCTCCGGTGCGGCGACCGCCAGAGCAGGTAGAAAGCGGATTCTCTCAACCCTTGCGGGCAGAGATTCTTTTACTGCCGCGGTTAGCGGGACGATCACTAGCCTTGACGCGTACTGTCGTAATCTCTTGGCTGCAGCGAGTGATGCGACGTACCAGGAGCGCTTTGGATGGATAGACCAACTGCAGCCCATTTCACACGCAAAGTTAGAGAAACAGTTGGTTAAGGAGCTTCTCAAACAACTCAACGCTGGCACAATCTCCACAATTGACTTGGCCCTGCCGGAACTTGTTGATCCCGAGGACTTCATGGCAGTTCGATACCCGAAGGCTGACCCGAACACCGAACTGGAAGATGACTTGGACTTCGAGCAGTTCCTTAAGGCTCTGAAGAAAGCAAGCATACCCATAGACGAAGATCTGCTCAAGATGGAGATAGGCTTCTATAGAAGCGATGATGGAGCGGTCGCTATGCGTCGGAAGGTCTGGGAATGCTTGGCCGCAGAGATTTCGTACAAGGGCAACGACTTTGTGCTTAATGGTGGAGGCTGGTTTCAAGTTAGCGCAAGCTTCGTTAAAGAGATTGACGATTATTTAAAGAATGAGTTGCCGAAGTGTAGTCTTGCGCTACCCGATGCGCTCGATTGCGCCGACGAGGCAGCTTATAACAAGAAACTCGAAAACAATCTGCCGGACGCCCTGTTGCAGGATCAAAAGTTGGTTGGCTTGCGGGGTGTTTCAGGCACCGTCGAACCTTGTGACGTGCTTGTAGCGCCGGACAAGTTCATACACGTTAAACGGAAGACGAGGTCGGCGACTCTCAGCCACCTCCTAGCGCAGGGTCACGTGTCAGCAGAGCTCTTTCGGGACTCGAAGGAATTCGTAAAGGCTTGGAAGACGCAAAGGCTGAAGGGTGTCGACGCCAAGTTCACAACGATGGTTGGGGGAAAGTGGAAGCGCGATAAGTTCGAAGTCGTATACGTAATCGTCACCAACGATCCGTCAAAGGTGCCGATTAGGCTACCGTTCTTCGCCAAAGTTCACCTTCGACAAACAGCCCGCGCCTTGGTCGATCTTGGCTATAAGGTCTCGATCGGTGCCGCAGAGGAATCCGTCAAGAAGACAACAAAGCCCAAGAAACCAAAGGCGGTGACTGCCCCTGCTCCAGTGAAGGGTAAGAAGCCTTGATCACTGAAGCCCAACTCGAAGACCTCGCGTGTGCGTGGTTCACGACGCTCGGCTGGCACTACGTCCATGGCGAGGTTATCTCCCCCGAAGGCGCGTCACGAGAGCGCGAGACGTGGAAGCACGTGCTGCTCCGCCCACGGTTGCTCGCTGCGTTGAAGCGGATCAACCCTTCCATTCCAGAAGATGGGCTGGAGCAGGCGATTCATGCCGTCGAGGTTCTCAGCGACCCGACGCTCATCGGCCGTAACCGGGCCTTCCACAAGATGCTGCTCGATGGCGTTCAGGTGGAAGTCGAGCGGAATGGGCGTAAAGAGCAGGACCTCGTCCGGCTCATTGATTTCAGCAACGCGGACAGCAACGACTTCATCGTCGTCAACCAGTTCACCGTCCCCGGCCCCAAGATGAACCGCCGTCCGGACCTGGTGATGTTCGTCAACGGCCTGCCGCTGGGCGTGCTGGAGTTCAAGAACCCCGCCGACGAGCAGGCGGACATCTGGGCCGCCTATCACCAGATCCAGACCTACAAGGACGAGATTCCCGACCTGATGAACACCAACGCGGTGCTCGTGATCAGCGACGGCGTCACCGCCCGCTTCGGCTCCCTCACTGCCAATGCCGAACGGTTCCTCCCATGGCGGGCCGTCGCCCACGAAGACGACAAGCCGCTGGTCGAGTTCGAGTTGGAGACCCTGATCCGGGGGCTCTTCGACAGGAAGCGATTCCTCGACTACGTCCGCCACTTCATCCTCTTCGAAAGCGAGGACGGCAAGTTGATCAAGAAGATCGCCGGATACCACCAGTACCACGCCGTGAACGAAGCCGTTCGGGCGACGCTGCTCGCTTCGCAGCGGAACGAGGACAACGGGGTGCGCGAACGCCGGGCGCCCTATGGCGGCGAGGTGTCGCTCGGCTCGAAGAAGGCCGGCGTGGTGTGGCACACCCAGGGCTCGGGCAAAAGCATCACGATGGCGCTGTATGCGGGCAAGCTGCTCGAGCAGGCGGAGATGAAGAACCCCACGATCGTGGTGGTGACCGACCGGAACGACCTGGACAACCAGCTTTACGGCACGTTCGTCGCCGCGCGCGACCTATTGCAGGGGACCATCCCCGAGCAGGCGGAGGGACGCGAGGACTTGCGGGAGAGGCTCAGCTCGCGCGAGTCCGGCGGCATCGTCTTTACGACGGTCCAGAAATTCGCCTTGCTGACGAGCGAGAAGCAACATCCGCTGCTCTCGGACCGGCACAACATCGTGGTGGTCTCCGACGAGGCGCACCGCAGCCAATACGGCACCAGCGGCCGCTTGGACACGAAGACGGGCAAGTACGTCTTTGGCTACGCCAAGCACCTACGAGACGCCTTGCCGAACGCCACCTTCATCGGCTTTACGGGTACGCCGATCAGCAAGGAGGACCGCGACACCCGCGCCGTGTTCGGCGACTACGTGAGCATCTACGACATCCAGGACGCCGTCACCGATGGCGCGACGGTGCCAATCTACTACGAGAGCCGCCTGGCCAAGCTGGACATCAACCGCGAGGAGATCGAGGCGTTGAGCGCCCAAGCCGAGGAGCTGGTCGAAGACGAGGAGGACCTCGGCGCAAGGGAGAAGGCGAAAGGCGTTTGGGCGCAACTCGCCGCTTTGGTCGGTGCGAAGCCACGGCTGGCGGAGGTTGCCACCGATCTCGTGGAGCACTTCGAGGCCCGATGCGCCGTGATGGACGGCAAGGGGATGATCGTCTGCATGAGCCGCGATATCTGTGTCGTGCTTTACAACGAGATCGTCGCTCTGCGCCCAGAGTGGCACGACCCAGACCCGGAGAAGGGCCAGATCAAGATCATCTTTACCGGCTCCGCTTCCGACAAGGAGCACCTCCAGCCGCACATCCAGAGCGGCCTTGTGAAGAAGCGCATGGAGAGGCGGTTCAAGAACCCCGAAGATCCGCTGCGACTCGTGATTGTTCGGGATATGTGGCTGACGGGGTTCGACGCGCCGCCCTGCCACACGATGTACATCGACAAGCCGATGCACGGACACAATCTGATGCAGGCGATCGCGCGTGTGAACCGGGTTTTCAAGAACAAGCCGGGCGGCCTTGTGGTGGACTACATCGGCATCGCGGCCGACCTGAAAGTGGCGCTCAAGGCGTATGTGGATTCGCAGGGCAAGGGCGAGCCGACCGTGGACACCGAGGCGGCGCTGGCGGCCATGCTCGCCAAGCTCGACGCGGTGCGGGGTCTTTTCTTCGGTTTCGACTATAGCGACTACGAAACCGCTGGAATCCATCTGCTTATCCCGGCGATGGACCATCTGCTGACTCCGGACGCCTCGGGCAAGACCAAGAAGGACAGGTTTCTGGACGCGATGGCGGGACTGACTCGCGCCTACGCTCTCTGCAGCACCCTGGATGAAGCCGGGGAATATCGCTACGAGATCGCCTTTCTTTCCGCCGTACGAGCCGCGATCATCAAGCACACGACGGTCGAGCAGAAGAAGACGGAAGCCGAGAAGCACTCGCTCCTCAAGGCGATCATTGACAACGCAGTGGTCGCGGAAGGGGTGGACGACATCTTCAAGTTGGCGGGTTTGGAGAAGCCGAACATCGGCCTTCTTTCAGAGGCTTTCCTCGATGAGGTGAGGGCGATTCCGCAGCGGAACTTCGCGGTGGCTTTACTGGAACGGCTGTTGCAGGACTCGATCAAGGCGCGGTTCCGAACAAACGTGGTCCAAGAGACGAAGTTTTCGGAGCGCTTGGCCGAGGCCCTTCGAAAGTACCACAACCGCGCGATCGAGACCGCTCAGGTGATCGAAGAGCTCATCGCCATGGCCAAAGACTTTCAGTCCGAACTCCAGCGCGAGGATAGGCTGGGGCTGGGCCAAGACGAGATCGCGTTCTACGATGCACTGGCCGACAACGAGAGCGCGGTGAGGGAACTTGGCGATGACGTACTGAAGAAGATCGCCGTCGAGGTGACCCATAAGCTCCGGAGCAGCACATCGGTGGATTGGCAGAAGCGCGAGAGCGTCAGGGCACGGCTGCGTATTCTGGTTCGACGAACGCTGCAGAAATGGAAGTACCCCCCGGACAGGCAAG
>JANJUB010000129.1 GCA_024710805.1 Fimbriimonadaceae bacterium
TCTCGATCCGGAAGGCAAGGTGGGCAAGCTGTATGATGCCAAGACCACTCCCCAGATGGTGCTGATCTCGCCGAAGGGTGAGGTGGTGTACAACGGCGGCATCGACAACGCGCCCCGCGCCCGCACCAAGGAAGAGACCGCGAAGGCCGAGAACTGGCTAGTGAAGGCTTACGGCCAGCACAAGGCCGGCCAGCCGATCACCAACCCCGCCGAGCGACCTTACGGTTGCGGCGTCAAGTATCCGTAGACCGTCCCGACACAATGAGGCGGCCCCACTGAACTAGGTGGGGCCGTTCTTCCTGTTTCTATCGAGCTTTCCGCCGCCGCAACAACGCCGCGGCTCCGAGTCCTAGCGCAGCCAGGGTTCCGGGTTCCGGCACCGCGGTGATCTGCCCGCGGATCTCGCCTCCCGGGAAGGTCGACGTGTGGATGTTGACGTAATGGCGACCGGCCAGCAGGTCGGCTACCTGAGCAGCAGTAAAGATGCCGTTACCGGTTACGGTTCCGGATGTTGCGTTGCTCACCGTCAAGGGCAGAATCACTGGACCGTTGACTCCGGGAAGAGCCGGTCCGTGGATGTGCGCCGCTGTGGCGGCGGCGATCAGGCCGCCGAACGTGCCCGACAGCGTAATTGCTCCGGTCACGTCATCCAGCGTGCCCGTGAAGCTGCCGAATCCCGGCGATGCGTTGGGCGGAACCTCCTGCGAGCCGTCCATCAATCCAGAGAGCGTCCAAGTGAAGGCCGAAGCCATCGAAACGGTTACCAGTGCGCCAACGGCGCAGGCGATTCGCAGTGCATAGTGTCTCATTCAACCCTCCAACATCCCAAAGGGATGTCTTATGCTGGGTAAAGCACCTGAATGTCGAATGGTTCCGAGAACGTCTCGGAACCAGTCGACTCGTTACCGGCGAGACCCTCAGAACTCGGTTCGGAAGCCGATCGAGAAGCTCGTCTCAGAGAAGTTGCGTCCCGAGGTCGTGTATCGGAAGTCGTTCCAGCCAAACCGCACGAACAACTGGCCTCCGAAGCTCTGCCAGTGGGCCGGTCGATAGCTGAAGGTCGCGTTGCCGAAGAGGCGCGAGTTATCGTCGCCGAGGTCGATGATGGCTCGGCGGAGGCCTGCGCGCAAGTCGAGACGCATGTTGCTCGTCGGCCACTCGATTCCCATGCCGAGCGATGTCTCGATGTTGCGATCCGTCGCGCGGGCCACCGTGTCGTTACCGCTCCAATAGCCCAGAGTGAACGATGGTCGATACACCATGTTGCCGCGTGAAAACCGGTTATACCAAGACGTATTGGCCGTGAACTCTCGGCTGTCTCGGCTGCCGCGCGAGTAATAGCGCGCCATTCCCAAGTTCCATTCGGTATCCCAACCCGACAGGACATCGCGGTACGTCGCCATCAAGTCGAGGTCGTCGTTCCGGTTCGTGCCACCGTAGCGGGAATCACTGGTGAGCGTGAGGTCGAGCGAGCCATCGGGTCGTCCGGCAAACTCGCTGATGTTGAGCGCGATGTCCGGGCGAATCGCCGTCGTTCGGAACGACCGCTGGCCGTCCAGGTTGTTGCGGAACCAGATGAGACCGTAGGACGCCGAGACGTTGCGGCTAAGTCGCTCACGGACTCGCAACCGAATCCGCTCGCGGTCGGTCTGGGCCGAACCGAGAGATGTGAAGAAGTTGGGCGTCACGTTCTCGTAGCTGAGCTGCAACTTCTTGCGTCCGGCGTTTCCGGCGAGTTCAAGTCGGAGCGCCCGGCCCTTGTAGTCGCGATCTGGCGTGACATTGTCCGGCGACTCCCGCGTATCACTCCATGCGAGCTCTGCCCCGAGCTTCCAGCCGGCCGCGATGCCGTGCTCGGCGGTGATCGCCCAGAGGTCATTACGGTAGAGCGGATCGCCCAAGTTGATCCGTCCAGTGTCAGTCGACCGCAAGTAAGAAAGGCCCACTGCGCTTTGCTCGGAGAGCCTCCACTGCAACTTTGCTCCCGCCGTGCCCCGGCGTGCGGAGTCGATGGCTTCTCCGCGAGCAAAGACCCGCCAGCGGCTGTCGGCTACGCCGACCACGGCTTGGAAGGAAAGCCCACGGGATTCTTCATCACCGAACCGGTAGGCCGCGCCTTTGACGGGCGTGTTGAGCGAATACTGGCTGAAGTTCTCGAACGTATCGCCGAGTGTGAGCTTCGAACGCCCCATGCGTAGATCGAGGCGGGCGTTGTTGAGCGCGGCTGGCTGGGCCATTTGGCGACGGTCGCTCGAACTCGCGAAGCCAAAGGCGGTCGACCACTCGAAGGCCTCGCTCTGCCCCGCGCCATAGAGAGAGATGTTCGATAGATAGCGTGATCCTCGGGTCATTCCCGACTGACTACGTCCGGCACCTCTCGCGCTATTGAAGGGGAAATCAGACTCGGTCGTCACTCGCCATCGCGTTGGTTCCTTTTCAGGTTCTTGAGCCTTCAAGGTAACGATTGGTCCCGAGTCATCTGCGGCGCGAACTGAATCGTCGGATGTTAAAGACGACGCCGGTAGAGCGAAGACGAGACCGAGGGCGAGCAGTTTCAGACTATGTTCGTGTCGTTTGACTTTCATTGGGATCGTCCATCTCCGGGCCAAGTGCGGCCCTCCAAGGTTTGCTTGATCAAGGCTTTGCCGTCCTTGACGGCCACGAGTTCGACCACTTGGGATTTCTCTTCGTGGCGGATGTTGCGGGCGAAGTTCCGCCCGCGGATCGTGAGCGCGTACGAGACGCGATAAAAGTCGATTCTCGTCTGCCCATCAAAGCTGTAGTGGCTGTAGACCAGCTTGAGGTCACTGATCTCATAGCGCACTTCATCGAAGAAGCGGAAGCTCCGGCGGAGGGTCTCTTGCATCTGGCTGACTTTCGTTCCGTCGGGGGCCGTCCAGTCCTTTTCGAGTAGGGCGGCGACACCGCTGTCGTTGCGGGCCTCATAGGCTTTGCGGAAAGCGTCGTAAAGGCCTCGGACGATGGGGGTCTGCTCGGTTAGCCGTTGCTTTTCGGCCTCTTCCTGCTTCTTCCGCTCTTCGTCTGCCTTCTGTTGGCCCTCGCGCATGGCCTTGTCATAGGCTTCGATGGCCGCGGTGTTGCGCGCCAGAAGATCTTTGAATCCGTCCTCGAAGAGCTTGATCTTCTGGGGCAGGTAAGAGTCCGCCATCACTCGCGTGAGTGACTGGAGCGGATCGGAGCGTTGGTAGTTGCCGTAGCGCTTAATCTTCGAACCGAGGCTCACCAGATTCGGGATCTCCCCCGAAATCTCCTGCCAGCGCGTGCGCATGGGCTCCAAGAAGAAGGTCTCCAGACGCTTGATGATCTCAGGGTTGAGCATCGTCACGGGCTTGCCGTCAACCAACCCCGTGCGATTTACGAACTCGCTGGGCTCGGCAAAGTCGAACCGCTTGCCACCGATGACGTAGTAGTTCGCCTTCTTGCCCTGGTCGTAGGCAACCGAGGCTCCCCGGAAGCTCTCAATGAGCCGCTTGACTTCCTCAACGTGGGTTTCGAGCCGAGGCACAAACTTCCAATCGCTCGAATCCCAGTGGCCGTCCACCGTGACGCTGATCCACGAGTTAGTCACCGCCTTGCTTGTTGGGGCATTGAGACCGTACAGCCGGGAAGCGGCGGCGTTAAACGGGATGATCGGGCGGGCCAGATCAGCCAGTCGCTCGTACGTCTCAAGGTTGCGTTCCCACTGAACCTGAGAGAGTTTCGCTTGCTCTAGGTCGTCCTTCAGCACGGCGTTGAGCGGTTTGACCTCGACGACCTTGGCGCTTACCTCGGGCCGTACGTCGCTGAACCAGTAGGTGGACGTCAGCCCCGTATCGCCTCGGTTGAGCGCGGCCGACCAGCGAGTGTCCGTGATCTCGGCGGCAGGGACTACCTTGCGGTAGAGTTCCCGCTGCAGGAAGATTTCGTTGTTGTACTTCTCAATGACCTTGGCCTCTTGGGCTTCGATCGACTGAAGTTGCGAGACGTACCGACGATACTTGGAAAGGAACTCGACGTACAGCTCGTAGATTTCGATGGCGTTTTGGGGAGAAGACCCAAAGCGGGCAATCTCCACAAGCGGGTTCGGCGGCGATTCGAGCGCGGCTGCCTGGTCGCGGAACTTGGTCAGATCCTTCAGCGCCACGTCGTAGCTCAGCTTAACGTTCGCGATGATGCGATCCACTTCACGGTCGACGATCGGGTCGGCCACCACGGAAACCTCGGCCGAGACTTCGGCAAAGGTCGCGACGATCTCGGCCTGAATGATCGCGTTCTGAGCTTCGAGCTGCTTGTAGGCATCTTGCTGAAGCTTCTTCAGCTTGGCTTCTTCTTGCTTGAACTCGTCGTAGCTGATTTGCGAGTTCTGATACTTGCTCTGGGCCTGGCCGATCTTTTCGCCGATCTTCTGATAGGCCCGCGAGTAGGCGGAGCTGTTCTTGTTGTTAACCTCGTTGAGCTTCTTGCTGTACTCCTGCTGGGCATCCCAACGGACCTGCCGTGGCAAGTCGGTGAGCTTCTCCCAACCCGACTTGAGCTGACTTCCAAACTGGCGGACAAAGTCGATGATCGACGTAGAGGACTCAAACGCCTCGCCCTGCATGGCTCCGCTGTCGGTCGTGCTTTTGACCTGGTCGGCTTGCTGCTTGAGGGCCGTCGCGCGATCCTTCACCGCTTTCGGATAGTCCACGCGTAGGAACTTGTCGATCCGGGCCAGCGCTTCCTTGCCGGGACCCATACCATTCTTGATCGCCTCCTGCGCTTCTTTGAGTTTGCGCTCGGCATCGTAGCGTGCCGTGAGCGCCCTCTGCTCAAGTTCCTTGGCTTGCTGGGCAGCGAGGGCCTTATCCTTCTGCACTTCCTCCCATACACCCAGCACTTGCATCCATGCCTCGGCCTCGTACTCCGCGATCTTGGCCTCGGTGTGGGGCATGTAGTAGCCGCTGGTGGTGACCTCATGGAATCGGCGACGCCAAATCTCGCGCAACTGGTCCTTGCTGGAGTAACCCCGAAGCGCCTTTGCGAGACGGGTAGCAAACCCGGCTTCGAGCGTGCCGACCTCGAAAACGCGACCGATCCACTCGTTCAGTGTCTCGTTCCGACAATACGACTTGAGCGCGTCGATCAGGGCTAGTTCGAGCTCCACGATCTTCTTAAACTGCCCGTAGAACGGTATGTAAGCGTCGGCAGCTTTGTCGTAGACGCCTCCCAACACGTCAAGGAACCCTTCGGACCAGCTGTACTGGTTGGTCACGATCTTGTCGAACTTCTCCCAGATGACGCCGCCCACAATCTCGGTCCCCGAACCGAGCAGCTTTAGGCTTCCGAAGAGCTGCTCGAATGCCTCATCAGACTGGTTCTTGAGCTGCTCCCAAATCTTGTTGCTGAGCGCGCCGTTGATCAGGATCTCGTGTCGGACCCGGTTGCTGATGAGCTCATAGGCCTTTGCGCGGACGCACGACTCGGCGTAGTCCTTCATCTTGCCCTTGGCGAACTCATAGGCTTGCTTGTAGCCCTTGTCCTTGACACGCTCCTTGAACTTCTCGGTGATGTAAGCAATCTTCTGCCCTTCGCTCATGTTCTGCATCGCCGAGACATCGCCGATGAAGTCCTTCAGGGCTCCATGGAGTTCGTCGATCGCCTTGCCCACCGGGTCGTCGTCAGCGGTGTCCAATCGAATCACGAAGAGCGGCACGAATCCCGAGTTGGGCGCAACGTTGGCTTGCGCTGATGTCGCCGTCCCCAGAGCCAGTGCGAATCCACTGACGATGAAGGCGTAGCGCAACATGCGGTTCATGAAGTCAATCTCCTTGTCAGAAGCGCGGACCGCGAGCCGTGTACTTGTACTTGAACACGATCCGGCCGCTCTTGCCTCCGGCGTCGATAACCATGTCGAGAATCTCAAGGGCGGCGTACTTGGTGCCACCGAGCTTGAAAACGATGACCCGATACCCTTCGTCGTACAGCGGGAAGAGAGCTTGGCCGAAGTAGCCGCTGTCCGGGGCGACCCGGACGTCATCCAGCGACGTGACTCCTGGAGGGTCGATTACGTATTGGGTGTTCGCCTTGAGGTTGAACGTGAATGAAGAACCGACCGCGCAGAAGTTGCCCTGAATGAACGGGGCGATCTGTGTCTCTCGCTCCTTCATCCGGTCTTCGAAGTTGAACGACTCGAACCACCAGTCGGCAGGGTCAGCCGCTTCTTCCGACCAGCGTAGCGTAACCCGACCGGCCTGAGAACCTGTGTCGCCACCCGTCCAGATCTGAATGGCGTCACCGATGCCGATTACGGTGATATTGCCGTCGCTGATCGAGATCACCTCGTCATTGCCACCCTGGATAACGTCGGAGCCGACATTAACCGCGTCGCTCAAACCAAAGATCAGCGGGTGGCTCATGCTGTAACACTGAACCCCATCGCCGTGGAGTCGGAAGGCGAATCGCGTTTTGCCGCGGTCCTTGAAGTTCTGGCCCGACTTGGTGCCGATAAGCGAGCGATTGAAGTTGACGAGAACCGTAGCCTGGCCAAACTTGCCCGGCGTTACTTGGTCGATCGTCAGTTGAAGTTGCAGATTGTCAAAAGCGGAGAAGTCCTTGCCGATCGCGCGCTCGAGCGTCATCTTGTCGGTGAGAAAGTCTTGGTCGATCCAGACCATGAAGCTCCGCCGGCTCTCGTCCATATAGGCTCGCGCCATGGCCTCCAAGGCACGTCGAATGGCCTCGCGGAGGTCCAGCTCCGACACGACAATCGTGGTCTTCGTCTTGTCGACGGGGTTCGTGGTTCCGGTGGTGTCGGTGGCCTCTATGTAGAGTTCGTAGGTCTGACCGGGCTCACCGCGGAAGGCGAACTCGAAAGCCCCCTTTGCCCCGAGCTTGGCTTCTTTCCAGGTTTCCTTCTCATCCAGCGAGAATCGCACGGAGCCGATCTGCCCCTTCTGGACGATTGCCTGGCCGCGAACCTGTACCTCGCCGTTCGGCATGAAGTCCCGGTAAACGGTGAGCTTGGGTCCGATCTCCTCCATGGAAACCCCGGCCACATAGATGTACTTGAAGCTCACCTTGTCTTCGGTCTTGCCGAAGTTCCACCATTGAGCAGAACCAAGACTTGCCATGAGGAACAGGGGGAGGAAAAGAATCGCGCGCAACAGCCACATCATTTTCGTTCACCTGAGATTGCATCAATTTGAATCTGCAACCTCTCCACACTAGATTACGGTAACGTCTCAACCGATTCATATCCCAGAAACTATGGACAAGCCGCAGACTGAAGGTGCAAAAAGCCCTCGGTACGAGTCGTACCGAGGGCTCCTCTAGCGTCGCTGACGCCGGGGCTAATCGGGCTTGGTCGCGCGGATGAACGCGCCCATGATCTTGCCATCCAAGGCGGCTCGTTCGGCTTCGCTCAGCGAAGCGATACCTTCGGTGGACCAAGAGGCCTCGAGGTCCGAGAAGTGGTAGCGCCGAGTAGGTTCGACGCCCGCGTCCGTGAAGCCCACCGCGCCGAGCTTGGCGAGGTAGTCATCGACGCTCAGCGCTCCCGCGACGCAGCCGACGTAGAGTTCCATGTCGCGACGGACGGCTGCGGGTAAGTCTCCCTCGACCACGACGTCGGACACGGCAAACCGTCCGCCCGGCTTGAGCACGCGGAACGCCTCGCGCAGGACCTGGTCCTTGTCTGCCGATAGGTTGATCACGCAGTTGCTGATGATCACGTCGACCGAGTTGTCGGGGAGAGGGATCGCTTCGATGTGGCCCTTGAGGAACTTCACGTTCTCAGCACCGGCTTCTGCGCGGTTCTGCTCGGCAAGCGCGAGCATCTCGTCGGTCATGTCGAGGCCGTAGGCAAAGCCCGTCGGTCCGACGCGGGCGGCCGACAGCAGCACGTCGATGCCGCCGCCGCTGCCGAGGTCGAGTACGGTTTGGCCGGGGTTGAGTTGGGCAAGCGCAGTCGGGTTGCCACAACCGAGCGAGGCGAGCAGCGCCGCTTCTGGGATGAGTGCCGCCTGAGTGTCATCGTACAGATTCGAGGTGATGGGGTCGCCGTTGCCGCAGCAACCATCCGCGCCTTCGGTCCGGGGTTCCCCGCAACACACCGCTTCGGTTCCGCAACACGAGGCGGCTCCCTGGTTCTCGAGAACCCGCAGGGCGGCCTCTCCGTACTTCTGGCGGACGACCTCGCGGACGTCTTCGCGATCGAGCAGATTCGGGTTTTCGTTCATGGTTTCTCCTAGCAGCAAGTGCTGCGCTTCGAGGCTTCGTTCAGATAGTCCGCGAGCCTGGCCAGGGTCTCGCGGTTGATGCCGCAGATCATGTGCTTGCCTTGCTTCTCCATGGTGATCAGTCCGGATTGGCGAAGTTCCTTGAGGTGAAAGCTGATGGTCGAGGTGATCTTTTCGATCCCCGTGACTTGGCAGCACACCTCGCCAACGGTCGGTCCGTTCGCCGGCCGCACATCTCCGCCTTCTTCGAGCGCCACGGGACAGCAGCATGAGAGAAGGAACTGGAAGATGCGCACCCGGGTTGGATCTCCGAGGGCTTTGCACACACTTGCGAGTTCGATGTGGTCCACGAAAGATACTGTACCACACATTTCGAGAAATATCGAAACAATAGGTCGTTCGACCCGTGCTAAGCTGCCGCCTCACTTTCCGATACAGAAACTCGAGAAGATCGACGTCAGCATGTCCGCGGCTGCATTTTCGCCGATGACCTCACCCAAGTGAGCGTGCGCCTCGCGAAGGCCCACGCTGAGCAAGTCGTCGGGCAGATCATGCTCTATCGTGGACTCGACGAGGTTAAGTCCAGTCAGGGCCAGTCGAAGGAGGGGGGCATGCCGGGCGTCGATGAGGCAGGCCCGATCCGGGGCTACCTCCGCCTGAGCCGCAACCCAGGCATGCAGCCGATTCAGTCCCTGGCCGGTAACGGCGCTGATCGACAGTCCCGATTCGACAGGCGCGTCAGGCGACACGAGATCAGCTTTGGTCAGGAGGAGGAGGTCGCAATCGGGCGTCGGAGTTGGCGTCCTGGTGGCGTCGTGCAGATACCAAACCGCATCAGCGTTCGCAGCGGCGGCTTGGGCCCGCGCGACGCCCAGCACCTCGATCGGATCATCGGTCTCGCGCAGTCCCGCGGTGTCGATGAGCACGCAGGGAATCCCACCCAAGATCACGGACTCCTCGATCGTGTCCCGCGTTGTTCCGGCGATCGGTGTGACAATGGCGCGATCGCGGCCAAGCAGTGCGTTGAGCAGGGAACTCTTGCCCGCGTTGGGCTCGCCGATGAGGGCGATCCTCAGCCCGTGACGCACGACCTGGCCCGCTCGCTCGGTTGAAAGCCAACCCTCGATTTCACGAGCGACGTGGTCCGCAACGTCCTGAACCATCCCTCGGTCCAGCGGTCCCAGTTCCTCTTCAAAATCGACGTGTGCCTCTACCGCGGCCAAGGCAGCCAGGAGTTGAGCGCGCATGGCTCGCACTGAACTGCGCAGTGCTCCCGAACGCTGAGCGTTGGCGAACCTGAGTTGGAGGTCGGTCTGCGCTTCGACGGTGTCGCGAACCGCTTCGGCCTGCGAAAGGTCCATTGTTCCGTTCAGGAACGCGCGCAGGGTGAACTCCCCCGGTTCAGCCATGCGGGCGCCCGCACCGAGCGCAGCCTCCACCAGCAACCGCACCGAAGCCGGCGATCCGTGGATCATGGCTTCGACTGCGGGCTCGCCGGTGTAGCCGTGCCCATCTTGGAACACCAGCATGAGTCCCTCATCACCGTGGGTGAAGTGGCCATAGTAGGCGTGGTGCGTCATGGGCGACGCCGGGAGGCCGTCAAAGATCTCCCGCGCGATGGAGAACGCTTCGGGACCCGAGATCCTTACGGAGGCCACGGCTCCAACGCCCGGCGGGGTGATTGGGGCAACGATCGTGTCGGCGTGGCGCATTACTCACCTCGGATCGCCGCAACGACGTCGGCAATCGGTACGTCGGCCATGTTGCCCTGCGGAGCCACGAGCACGCGGTGCGGTGGGTAGTTGTGGCCCCATTGGTGGGCAGGGGTTCGCGAGAAGGTCGCCACGGTCCGAACGTTCAGCGCCACGGCGGTATGGACCAGGCCCGAATCAGCGGCGGCGAAGATGCTCAGCTGAGACAGAGCGGCCATACTCTCACGCAGCGTGCATTTCCCGACCAGATCGGTTGGCGTATGGGTGAGATGGGGAAGGAGATCGTCCGTAAAACTCCTTTCACTCGCCGCGCCGAAGAGGGCGACCCGCTGATCCAGCTGATTGATGATCTCGGCGAGTCTTTCCGGAGGGAAGATGCGGTCTGCCCCGGTCGCGCCCGGCTGTACGCCGATCGTCGCCCCTTGCAGCAGTTCGCGGCCCCTGGTTTGCTCGGCGGCGCTCACGTGGAGGCAGGGAGGAAGAGGTCGGACCTCGAGCCCGAGCGGCCTACCGAGAGCGGCGTAAGCGATTGCCTCGTGCTGGGTAGGGTCGTAGGGAACGCGGTCGGTGAGCAGGAAGCTCCGGCCCTCAGTAGCGAAGCCGATCCTTCGCGGGATTCGAGCGAGACGAGCGAGCAACGCGGTGCGGAAGTTGCGGTTGATGATTACCGCTTGCGCGAAGCGCTGCTGCCGCAGCCAGCGCAGGCGATCAAGGAATGCACGGGTACCGCGGAGCTTGGTGTCCAGGTGTAGCGTGAGCCGCGGTTCTTCGGCCAGCAACTCCAGATGATAGGATGCGCCGAGAAGATCGGCGTGCCCCATCTTTGCGGACACGGCATGAATGAGCGGAGTGGAGAGCACAGCGTCGCCGATGAAGCGGTACTTCAACCAAATCAGCGTGCGATCACTCGCCACGGCCCAGGGCCTCCCAGACCTCGTCGACGGCGATGTTGGCGACCACGCCCCCTTCGCGGGCAACCACCGGGCGGATTTGGCCGAAAGGCGGACACCAGAGTCGGTGAATTCCGAACCGGAACAGGCCAACGGTCGGCGTCTCGGTCGAGGCGGCCAAATGGAGAATGCCGTTGTCGAGGGTCAGCACCTGGCGCGCCGCGCGGATCGCGCCCACCACTTGAGGCAGCGTGAAGGAACCGCGGAAGTCGGTGACGAGGCCTTCGGCGACCATGACGCTCTCCGCGTCGCTGCCTTGCCAGTGGGTGGACTGGGCCCTGGGCGGCGCGCCGAGCAAGCCGACATCCCGACCCGCTTCACGCAGGCGGCGCAAGGTCTCAAGCCAGTTCTCCAGTGGCCAGAGCTTCTCAGGAAGGCTCGCGGTCGTAGCGACTAGGACATCAAAGGTGCAGTCAATGGGTGGGGCTTCGGTAGGCAGCAGGTATCGGGGAACTGGCCCCGGCAAATAGCACGCGCGGGCGTAGATCTCTGCGATGAAGCCAGAGTCGAGGAACGGATAGCGCTCACTAAGGTCGGCGGCGATCCACTCTTGGTCGCGCCAAAGGTCGCCACGAGGGTCGTCGGGGAAAGGGACCCGCTCGCCATCGACGATCACTGGCCCCGCTACCAAGGCTTCCCCTGCGATACGGCCCACAAAGTTGGCGGCGTGTGATCCGCTCTCGACATTCAGGATCAAATCGTAATGATGAGGCACCTGCGCGATGATCTCCTCCAGATCTGACCCATGGAGAGGGAAGTGGGCGTCGAAGAGGTCCGACGCCTGCTGCAGTTCCAGGGTTCGCTTGCCACCGTAGTAGTGGAGCACCGCTGGATTGAGCACTCGCCGGACCATTTGCAGGAGCGGGGTGGCCACGACGAAGTTTCCGATGGCATCGTTAGCGATCACCGCGACGCGGGCATTCGGTGGCAGAGGTTCACCGGTGTAGCGTCGAATCATGGCTCTTAAACCAAACGAGAGGGCTGCCGAATCGGAGCCCTCTCGTCACATTGGGGGTTTGCTTAGGCCTCGACGGTTTCGTCAGCTTCCGTCTCTTCAGTCGATTCTTCGGCGGGCGCGGCGACCTCGACCGGGGCGTTCGGGTCGAACACGATGACCGAGATGTTGGCATCGACATCGGGGTGCAAATCGAGCACGACGTCGAAGCTGCCGAGGCGCTTGATTGGGTTGACGAGCCCGATGCGCTTGCGCTCGATATCCTCGCCAAGCTGAGCCTTGATCGCGTCGGCGATGTCCTGCGCGGTGATCGCACCGAACAGCTTGCCAGCATCGCGGCCAACCTTGCCTTCGATCTTCACGGTCTGACCCTCGAGCTTCTCACCCTGAGCCTTCGCGGCGGCGGCCGAGTCGGCGACCTTAGCGGCCAGCCGAGCCTTGCGCTTTTCGAGCGCGGCGAGCTGATTGCGGTCGGCAACGATGGCGAGGCCACGCGGGAACAGGAAGTTGCGCGCGTAACCATTGGCCACGGTCACAACCTGGCCCTCTTTGCCGAGCTTCGGCACGGTTTGACTTAAAATCACCTTCATGGCGGTTCAATCCTCTTATCTTCGGAAGCCGACCCCGATCAGAAAGGAGTTGCGCTTAAACAACTGTTGCGCACCTATCCAACCGTAGAATCCGCCGCCGAGTTCGAAGCGGGCTCGCAAATCGGCACGGGGGTTGTTAATGTCGTACAAATCCCCACGCAGCGCGAGACCACGCACGATCTCGTATTCTACCCCGACCCCCGGCTTACTTGCATAGATTCCATACCGGATTTCACCGGAGTTCCCGAAGGGCTGTCCGACTTGAAGGGTTAACTTGTTGGACTCGAACGCGTCGTAGATTCCCGCTCTCAAACGGTTCGGCCCCACGTTCATACTGGCCTCGATATCGGTCCGGTAGTGGCGAGGTGACGACTCGTAGATAAGATCGAGGTTGGCTTGCAGATTGAGGTTGCCGGGGTTCGGCGTCCGCCCGATTACCTTTTGGAGCTGCTGCAAGACGCCTCGCGCATCGTCGGCGAGGTCGTTGGCCTTCTTGCTGAGCTCGTTGACGTTTTCGGTGATCTCAACGCCTTTCTTGGCCATCAGTTCGGCATCGGCGGCGATTCGCGTACCGCTGTCGGTAATCGTCTCCACGTTCTTGGCAGTCTTGTTTAGGGGGCCACGAAGTTCGGGATCGTTGACGAACTTGTCCAAGCTGGAGACCAGTTCGGTGGCTTTCTCCGTGGTGGTGTTGAGGTTGTCCAATAGAGCCAAGGTCTTGTCGGTGAGCTGGCCATCCTTCAGCAGCTGCGTGACGAGCTTCGTGGACTCGCGGATGTCCGACATGGCGAGGTTGGCCGAAGAGAGTGCGTCGCCGAGTTTCGTCTGGTTGGCGGCCACGAGGCGGTCGATCCGCTTGGCGAGCTGGCCGAAATCGCCAACCGTGCGTTCGCTGGTGGCCAACAGCTTCTCCACGCCGCCGACCACATTCTGGTCGTTGACGACCTTGCGCAAATCCACAATCATCTCTCGGGTGGCGACCAGCGTCGCCTCGAGTTCCGAGAGCGTGTTCTTCGCCTCGGGCATAAAGCTGTCGAGCGGCGATGCCTTGCTTCCCACGAGCGTCGAGCCGGGGGCCATTGCGGGGCCCGGTTCGGCCGGCGGAATGATACGGACGGGACTTTCACCAAACCCGATCAACGCCGTGGGCAGGCTCACGGTGCTGCCCTCCGGAATCTCGTGGCCCTGGTCGATATCGAGCTCGAGGCGAGCGAGCTTGCTGTTAGCGAGGCTAACCTGACCGACCTTCCCGATCTTGACCCCGGCCAGCTGCACCGGCGCTCCTTTGGTGACTCCGCCCGCATCGGGCAACTCGACGTAGTATCGATCGGTCTTCGGAGCGAAGAACTGCTTGCCCAGCACCATATAGGCGCCTACCATCAGCGCTCCGAACACAACGACCAACAACCCAACTTGCCAAGCTCCCTTCATCTGTCTTTCACCTAATCATCCGCCGGGGCCACGTCGCCCGGCTCCTTGGGCTCCATGGCCGTAACGCACGCCGCAATCGTCATGTCGCCCGTGACATTTAAGACGGTTCGCGACATGTCGCAAATCCGATCGACGCCCATGATGAGGCCGATGGCCTCGGCGGGCACGCCGAACCTGGTCAGGATCAATCCGATAAGCGGCAACGACCCTCCCGGTACGCCCGCCGTTCCGATGCCCGCCACAATCGCGAGCAGCATGACGGTGAACTGCTGGGTGAGATCGAGGGTCACGCCGAACATCGAGGACAGGAAGATGATCGCTATGCCCTCGAAGAGCGCGGTACCGTTCTGGTTGGCGGTCGCGCCAACCGTCAGCACGAAGGACGAGATCCGCCGCGGCAACCCGAGGTCTTCCTCGGCGGCCCGCAATGCGGCCGGCAGCGTGGCGTTGCTCGATGAAGTTGCGAAGGCGGTGAGCATGACCGTTCGCATTTGGGCAAAGAACTCGCGGGGATTGCGCTTCGCTATGAACTTGATGGCCAGGCTGTACACAACAAACAGGTGGATTGCGAGAACGCCGACAACCAGGACCACATAGAGTCCGAGCGCTTTTAGGAGGTCAGCCCCCAGTTGTGAAGCGGCAAAGAAGATCAGCGCAAAGACCCCTATAGGCGCCAATTTCATCGCCAAGTCGATCATCTTTAAGCTGACCGCAAACAACCCCTCCAAGAACTGCTTCATGGGCAGCGCCTTTTCCCCTTCGATCATGGAGAGGGCGATGCCGAACACCAGCGAGAAGAACATGAGCGGCAGCAAACCGCCTTCAAGGGCCCGGCCAGCTTCCTTGACGGGATTGCGCGGAATGAACCCAAAGAGCGGAGGATCATCCGCCTTGGCGGCTTGGGCAGCCTCGATCCGCTTTGCCGCTTCCTCTTGGTTGCCATAGGATGCGACGAGCTGCGACTTCTGCTCCGTGGTCAGCTGGTCGGCGGGGTTAAAAATGTTGACTGCGGCCAGACCGAGCAGCACGGCAATGCCGCTGAGAAGCACGGTCATAAGTAGCGCACGGACGCCGATTCGACCCACCTTTCGCACGTCGCCCAACTCGGCGATGCCGAGAGCCAACGCCGAGAATAGCAGCGGTACGACCACCATGAAGATGCCGTAAATGAAGATGTTGCCGATCGGCTTGGCGTAGTTGTCGCCGATCTCCTTGAGGAGCTTCGGTTCGAGAGCTACACTCCCGATCAGGCCAGCGATCGCTCCCAAAACGAGGCCGATCAGCACCTGGGTGTGCAGGGGTAAGCGTGCGCGCCGTTGGCTCATACGTGCGAGTATAGACGGCTTAGACCTCGCTCAAGCCCCTCAAATGTCGGTCGGAACGCTAGAACGTGCCGTACAGACGATCGCCGTAGTCGCCCAGCCCGGGCAAGATGTACTTCTTGTCGTTCAAATCGCGATCGAGTGATGCGGTCACGATGCTTACATCCGGGTGGTCATGCCGGAGCTTCTGAACGCCTTGCGGCGCGGCGACCACGCTGACCATCGTGATCCGTTCGCCGCCGTGGGCTTTGATCAGCGAGATCGCTTGCGATGCCGAGCCGCCGGTGGCCAGCATGGGATCGAGGCAAAGCACGAACCGGCCCGTCAGATCGGGAAGTTTGCAGTAGTAGCTGTGGGCGACCGCGGTGTCGTGGTTTCGCTCCAGCCCGATGTAGCCCACCTTCACATCGGAATAGAGCTTGACGATTGGCTCGAGCATTCCTAGTCCCGCGCGCAGCACGGGAACCGCAGCTAGCCCCTCTGCGAGAACCTCGCACTCGGTGTCCTCGAGCGGGGTCATGATGATTTGCGGGCGTGTCTGCAACTCCCGGGTGGCTTCAAGGACAAGCAGCGTCGTGAGAATCCAAGACACATCGCGAAATCGGTCGGGAGCCGTGTCGCGGTGGCGGAGTTCGGCGAGCAGGTGGGCGGCCAGCGGATGATCGAGTTCGACGACGGGATTCACGAGCCTATTCTATCGTTTGCCACGTAGTAGCTTGCATGACCGTTCCCGATGTGAACGTGCAGATGAGCACGGGCGAGGCGGTGCCTCTGGCATCTCTGTATGCGGAAGAACCGCTAGCGCTCGTGTTTTTGCGCCACTTGGGTTGCATCTTCTGCCGAGAGCATGTCGCCCAGCTGCGGCGGCTCAAAGACCTTAACATCGTGTTCGTCACGCTCGGGACAATCGAGCAAACCGAGGCCTTCCGCACCAAGATGCAATCGCCCCACCGGTTCATCTGCGATCCGGAGAAACGGCTCTACCAGCACTTTGAGCTGCCCAAAGGCGGACTCACCCAGATGATCTCGCCCCAGGTCTTCGTCCGGGCGATTGGCGCGACTCTCCAGGGCCATCGAAACCAAGGCTCCGGCGGCGATCCGCTTCAGATGCCGGGTGTCTTCATCATCGACACCGACGGCCGGATCATCTGGCAGCACAGCGCCCGCCATGCCGCCGACAACCCCTCCCCCGAAGAAATCCAACGCCATCTCCAGGACGCTAACTAAAATATCGCGCTCGGCGTAGAAGCGAGAATGCTCAAGGTTGGAATCATCATCGGCAGCACTCGTCCGGGCCGCAAAGCCGAAGCGGTCGCTCAGTGGGTTCATGGCATTGCCAGCGCCCGATCTGACGCTCAATTCGAGCTTATCGACATTGCCGACTACAACTTGCCGTTGCTCGACGAAGCCATGCCGCCGGGATACGGCCAGTACGCTCACGACCACACCAAGCGATGGGCCGCAAAGATCGCCGAGTTCGACGCCTTCGTGATGGTGACGCCCGAGTACAACCACAGCACGTCGGGTGCGCTGAAGAACGCGCTCGATTTCATCTTCGCCGAATGGAACCACAAGTCGGTCGGATTTGTCGGCTACGGCAGCGCCATGGGCGTTCGGGCGATCGAGCACCTGCGCCAGATCGTGGGCGAGTTGATGATGGCCGACGTCCGCCAGGCCGTTCAGCTTTCGCTCTTCACCGACTTCGAGAACTTCGCAGCGTTCAAGCCCGCCGAGCATCACGAGAAGACCGTGAACACCATGCTCGACCAGGTGATCGCCTGGGGTGGCGCACTGAAGACCCTGCGCTCGTAGCGAGAGGATTCAACGGAGGGCTCGGGTTGGTTCGTACCTGAGCCTTCCTTAGGGTTGCGTCGCCCGATACTCGGCCAGTTCGGCCTTGGCTGTCTCTCCCAACTTGGCCAGCTTCTCCATCCATCCGTCGCGGTAGGGTCGGAGCGTCTCCACGAGCAACTCGGTGACCGCCAGGTTGCGGAACCACTTCTTGTCGGCGGGGACCACGTGCCACGGAATCTCCGAACAGCGCTCGAGCGCTGCTTCGTAGGCCTTCGTGTAAGCATCCCAATGCTCGCGCTCCTTCCAATCGCCGACCGAAAGCTTCCACGCCTTCTCGGTCTCCTGCTCGCGCTCGAGCAGCCGCTGCTCTTGCTCATCCTTGGAGATGTGGAGCATCACCTTGACCACGATTGTGTTGGACTGGACGAGGAGTCGCTCGAAGTTGTTGATCGCCTCGTAGCGCAGCTTCCAGACATCTTCAGGAACCAAGCTGTGGACGCGCACGACCAGCACGTCTTCGTAATGGGATCGGTTGAAAATCGTGGTCTCGCCGCGGCCCGGGGTGACCTGGTGAACCCGCCAAAGAAAGTCGTGGGCAATCTCCTTGGGGGTCGGCACCTTGAAAGGCGCAATCGACGTGCCCTGAGCATTGAGGTGCAAGAGCAAGTGGCGGATCGTGCCGTCCTTGCCCGCCGTGTCCCGCCCTTGAAGGACAAGCAACAGCGCGTGCTGCCCCGCCGCATAGAGCAACTCTTGAAGCTCGCCGAGTTCCTTACCCAGTTCGAGCGTGCGCGCCTCCGCGGCGTCTCGCTCCCATCCGCCATCGGCACCGGTGTCCAGGTCTTCAAGGTTTACACGTTCGCCAGGCTCGATCTTGTAAGGCGGTTTTGCCATGCCGTATCGTAGCACGGCGTGCCGCACGTAACGCAGGTGCGGAGGCGTCGTCTACTTGATATGCCGGTTTCCGCACTGCTGCTGGCGACGCTGCTGAGCTCGACTGACCGACTGCCTGCGGCTGTCGCCACCAACGAGACGGGGCTCCAGTTGCTCGCCGCCGTAGCGAGCAAGTCGGAGAACACGGTCGTCGCTCCCCTGAGCGCTCAGCTCACCCTAAGCTCGCTTTGGCTCGGCGCAAACGACGAGGTTCGCGCCGAACTTGGCAACGCGATCCACCTGAAGCAACCTGCCGATGCCGTCGCCAGCCAGTACCGTGCGCTCATCGCTGAAGTGGCAGGTTCGGAACTCCAACATGCGGCGAAGCTCTGGGCGGGCAAGCGGCCTCAACTAGACCTGGTCCAAGCCCTCCGAAACTCCTTCTCGACCGAACTCGACCGGCTCCCAAGCTCGCCAGAAGCGATCGTAGTCCAAACCAACCGATGGGTTCGGCAAGCCACGAGCGGTCAGATCAAGGAAGTGGTCGATCAGGTCGCTCCAAATACAACCCTCGTCATCGCGTCGGCGAGCACCTTTGAAGCAACCTGGCTCAAACTGCCCACCCTCGAGAAGCGGGGAAGTGGGATCACGTTCAAGCCATTGACGGGAGACCCCTATCCTGTCGATACGCTGGCGTGGAAGAACCAGCGGAAAATGAAGTTCGTGCAGACGCCCGAACTGAGTTCGGTCAAGCTCCCCTACGCCGGAGGGCGCACGTCGCTCTGGCTGATCGTTCCTCAAGGCGAGAAGGGCCTGGCCGAAGTGCTGAAGACCCTGACTGCCTCCCGGTTGAATGCGCTTGGAAAGTCGATGGTTGAAGAAGGCCTCGTCGATGTCCGTTTGCCCAAGTTCACGATCGTGTCTCGTCATGACCTCAAGACCTTCCTTATCGATCGTGGCGTGAAGTCGGCGTTCGAACTCGG
>JANJUB010000152.1 GCA_024710805.1 Fimbriimonadaceae bacterium
AGATCCCCGTTGATACCAGGACGAACATGCCCGTGAAGCTCAAGTCCCGGCCGCAGAGCGCAACGTAGATGAGGTTCCCAAGGGCGGGCAAGCCAATCGCCCACAGCGGCCACCCGGCATCCATGGTCACCGATCGCACCAACACGGCGAGACTGAGAATCATGATCGGCACGAAGAAGCTCGAGAGACGCTGCTCATGTCGCCATCGCTTGGCGATGCCACGAACGAAGCTCAGCCCAAGCAGCGAGAACGCGGTCCCGACGAGCCCCCACCGGAATGAGATTTCTGGGATCGGCAGCATCGAAAGGGCGAGGATGATCCCCACCGAGGCCGCATGCAACACGGTAACGCGCTTAACGAATCCCACCCGTACGGCGTAGCGTTCCTCGGCCACGTTGCCGGAAATCTCGATCTGCGGCGGGATGTATGGGGGGACGTTCATGGCTTGCCCGTCGCGACGTAACGGATCTCCGAGAGCTGGTCCCGGAGCTCGTCTTCGGGGAGGCCGATCACGTTGGTCATGGAGCCGTCGACGCGAGCGATGATCTCGGCGGCCTTGCCCTGAGCAGCGTACGCGCCGGCTTTGTCCATGGATTCGCCCGCATCGACGTACGCCTCGATTTCTGCGCGATTGAGCGACTTGAAGGTGACGCCGGAAGTGACGTGGAACCGCGTAAGCCCCTCGGGCCAAATGAGGCAGACCCCGGTGATGACCAAGTGCTCACGGCCCGATAGCATCGCCAGCATACGGATCGCGTCGTCTCGATCATTGGGTTTGGCGAGCTGGATGAATCCCTCACCGTCCGGAACCGCGACTACCGTGTCGCCTCCGATCACAAGAGCCTCCGGGTGTCGTTCGGCAACCACCTTGGCCTTCATGTAGGCGAGATCGAGAGCGGTGCGGACGGGGTCGAGATCCGTCAGTGCGTCCTCGTCGATGTCCGGAGTATCGATCATAAACTCGCCGACGATGCGCGAGAGAATCTCCCTCCGGCGGGGCGAAGCGCTGCCCAGAACCACCGGCCAAGGCAGGGTCAGCGCATCCATCGCCGAATTGTAGCTGGAGTCGTAACCTTCCCTTCTGCCTGACGTCCAACGAGTATGCGCGCGCGTCTCGCTTTCGTCATATTGCTCATCGCCACAATGGCCCTCGGCCATGCCCAGCGGGGCATCAACGACGGCATCGTGTGGCGGTCCTATCGTCAAGGCACCCAGTCGCTGATTACGCAAGCACAGAACTTGGTGATTCAGAACCAAGGTGCTTTCGACAACTACTGGAAGCAACACACCGGAGAGCAACGGGGTCCGCGGGACGTCGACTTCAACAAGGAACTCCTTATCGCGGTGCATCTGGGTCAGCGAACCAGCGGCGGTTACCGCGTGATCATCCAGTCCGTACAGCGAACGAAGCCCGGCGAGATCAAGGTGTCGTTCGTCGAGAACACGCCGGCCCCGGGCGGGTTCAACACAACGGTGATGACGTCACCGTTTGAGATCGTGCGTGTCGAGCGTGCGAACGCGGTAGGTAGCTTTGTGTTCGAGGGGCGCAAGCGCACCGGCGCAGGCGAGTTTCCGCCGCCAGGCAATGAGTTCTCGTGGCGAACCTACATGGCCGACACGATCGGCGGGGGCCCTCGCGAGTTCACCCGCGCGATTACAACGGCTCAAGAGTTCGAGGCGTACTGGTCCCAGATCGGCCAGCCTGGCCGCGCGCCCAACGATGTCGACTGGAACTCCGAGATGCTGCTGGTGATGCACCTGGGAACCCGAGGTACTACCGGCTACGATGTGCTGGTCGATCGGCTCGAGATCGTCCCGGGCGGATTGGTTGTGCACTATTTGGAGAAGGCCCCGTCAGAAGGGCAGCGCACGCGAGTTACGGCGACGAGTCCTTACGTGGTGATCCGGTTGGCGCGGTATCAGGGCGGATTGCAGTTCCGCAAGCGCATCTGGCGCAGCGACGGATGAAGTCGGTCCTTCGCGCCCGCGCCGAACTGCAAGGCAGACAAACATGAAAAGGGATCATGCAGATGAGTTTGCGGACTATCTAGAGCACCCGCGGTATGGTCGTGGCCCTCGGCTGACCGATCTGGAACCTCCGAACCGCTGGGGGTTGCACTACTTTGCAGACGGGCCAGCACGCATACCCCACACCGGCGTTCGAGCTGACCCAGAGCGTCACGTGAACACGTTTCCCTATGCAGTCGAGTTTTACTTCGATCTCCGGAGAGTCTGTCGCGATTGCGGTAGGAAGTTCATCTTCTTTGCGGAAGAGCAGAAGCACTGGTATGAAGATCTCCAGCTGCCACTCAACGCGGACGCCGTTCGCTGTGTGGGCTGCCGCAAGATTGAGCAGCGGATTGCCCGGTTGCGACAGCGGTACGAAGAACTGCTCGCGATGACCAGCCGCACCGCAGAGGAGACGCTAGAACTGGTTGGTGCCGGCCTCACCCTCGTCGATGAAGGACTGTTCGGGTTCCGTGTCCTTGAACACATGAGGGCCATTCTGAAGTCGGTTCCTTCAGGAACTGACGGTGCGGACGAGATGCGAGGTCGGGCAGACGACCTGCTAGCTCGTGTTCACGCGCCAAACTTTTGAGTTCGACGCTATGGTCCGGGTTGCGTCAGTCAGGGTCGCACCGAAGGAGAGGCACTGGAGAACATCAAGGAAGCCATTCAAGCCTGCCTTGTGGTTAGGCGCGAACTCGGTTTGCCCGAGTCCGTGATCCGGCGTACCGTCAAAGTCGCGGCCTGATGAGCGAGCTTAGCCGGACTCAGTGTCGATGAGTTTCGTGCCGCGCTTCGAGGGTCCTAGGAGTGCGGATCGCGGACGGGCTAGAATCTCGTTCATGCCCCGCACGTTCGAAGAAAATCTCGCCCTCTACGCCAAGCTTGCCGTAACCGAGGGCGTCGCCCTTGCTGCCGGTCAAGAGCTGCTCGTTTTCGCGGAGTTGACCTCGGCTCCGCTTGCCCGACTGATCGCCCGCGAAGCCTATCGTCAAGGCGCGAAGAACGTCGAAGTTCTCTACGCTGACCCCGAGCTCACGCTGGCCAAGTACCAAGATGGCTCCGATGAGGCGATTGAGTATGCGCCGCAGTGGCTGATCGACGGAGTTGCGACCGCCCACCGACAGAACGCGGCTCGCCTGGGCATCATCAGCGCCGATCCGGCCCTTCTGACGAGCGTCGACCCGGACCGGGTGGCAACTCAGAGCCGCGCGCAGGGCAAGGCACGAAGGGCGATCAGTGAGATCGTCTCAGGCTTCGAGATCAACTGGTCGCTGGTCGGCGCAGCTTCGCCGGCGTGGGCGTCGCGGGTGTTCCCTGACCTGACCACCGATGAGGCGGAGCGACGTCTCTGGGACGCCATCTTCTTGACCTCCCGGATCCACGAAGCGGACCCGGTCGCCGCGTGGCGGACGCACTCTGAGCACCTAGAAGCGCGAGTCACGATGCTCGACGAAATGCAGCTCGACGCCGTGCATTTCCGAGGCCCGGGCACCGATCTGCGGGTTGGCCTCGCCGAGGGGCACCTTTGGGCAGGTGGCCGGGGGCGCGCCAGGAACGGCATCCTCTGCTCGCCGAACATCCCCACCGAAGAAGTGTTCTGCATGCCGCATCGCGAGCGGGTGGATGGCGTCGTTTCGAGCACCATGCCGCTCAGCTTGCGCGGCCAGATCATCGACGGCATCCATGTGGAGTTCGTAAACGGAGCGGCGGTCAATGTCAAGGCAAAGCAAGGCGAGGAAGCGTTCGCGAAGCTGATAGCAACGGACGAGAGCGCGAATCGACTGGGCGAGGTTGCCCTTGTGCCGCACTCCAGCAAGGTCGGTCAATCGGGAGTGCTGTTCCTAAACACCCTGTACGACGAAAACGCAGCCTCGCATATTGCGTTCGGCGCATCCTACGGCGAGAACCTGAGCGGGTACGAAGCTATGTCGGCCGAGGAGCGCCTCGCCAAGGGAGCGAACGACAGCATCGTCCACGTGGATTGGATGATCGGCTCGGGAGAGGTGGATGTGGACGGCGTTCTCCGAGATGGCTCGGTGGTTCGGTTGATGCGGGCGGGAGAATGGGTGTAGAAACGTTCAATGTTGAATCCTGAAGTCTCAGTGCACGATAACGTCATCCTTAGCTACGAGGTGAACTGCGCGGAGAAGACGATCCGCTTCAGGACTCAGTTCGACGCTGATCCCCCCGAACGAACGGACGTGCTCTTCTGCGGCGTCATTTGCTACCAGTTCGAGCTGGATTCATTGATCCCAACGATCATCTTCGATTTCGAGCCGCACTCGCCCATGGACGTGTACGACGGCCTCGCCGCTTACCTCGAAAAAACCCTCCCTTACGGGTGGCCCGGCCCTTGGGCCACGAGTAGGGAGAGCGCCCGCGCCTACTTTGAGGAGAACCGCATATCGGCGTGGTACCTCTCCTCAAGCCTTGGAATGAGGGGCTGGATTCTAGCGGAGACCAAGGCTGTGATTCCAATGTAACGTCTAGAGTTACGCTAGCTGTCTCTCCCCACTCCCCGACCTCCTCACCCTGAAGACGAGGCACTTCGTGGAGAGGGGGGAGTCCTCATTCCAACACTCGAACCCGCCGACACGCCAAAATAGCTTGTGCTCGATAATCTCACTCGCCGCTTGTCGGGGATCTTCAGTGGCCTGAGGGCGAAGGGGAGACTCACCGAGGCCGATATCAACGACGTGATGCGCGAAGTGCGCGTCGCGTTGCTTGAAGCCGACGTCAACTTCGTCGTCGCCAAGCAGTTCATCGCGCGGGTGAAAGAGCAATGCGTCGGCGAGGAAGTGTTCTCGAGCCTCTCCGCCGATCAGACCATCATCAAGATCGTCCGCGACGAGCTCACCGCGCTCCTCGGCAGCGACGCCAAACCGTTCAACTGGTCGTCCGCGCCACCGACCGTCGTACTGATGTGCGGCTTGCAGGGCTCGGGAAAGACCACCACCACCGCAAAGCTCGCGAAGTGGCTCATTTCCCAGGGCAAGAAGCCGATGCTCGCCGCGTGCGACATCCAGCGCCCCGCCGCCATCCAGCAACTGCAGATTCTTGGCGAACAGGTCGACGTCCCCGTGTTCGCCAAGACCGACGGAACCTCCCCCGTCCAGATTGCCAAGGAAGCCCTTGAGCGATGTAAGCACCTGATGCTCGACGTGCTCATCGTCGATACTGCCGGACGGTTGACCATCGCCGAGGACCTGATGAAGGAACTCAAGGCGATCCACGACACGGTCAGGCCAACCGAGGTGTTCTTGGTACTCGACTCAACCACCGGCCAGGAAGCGGTGAACGTCGCCGAGGCCTTCCACAAGCTCGTTCCGCTCACTGGCGCGATCTTCACCAAGCTCGATGGCGACACGCGCGGTGGTGCAGTACTCAGCGTCCGGGAGGCTACGGGCGTTCCGGTCCGGTTCACCGGCGTCGGCGAACAGGTCGATGCCCTGGAGCCGTTCTTTCCCGACCGCATGGCCCAACGAATCCTCGGATTCGGCGACATCATGGGCATCATCGAGAAGGCCGAACAGGCCATAGATATCGGTGAAGCCAAGGACATGGAAAGCCGGCTCAAGGGCGGGCAGTTCGACTTCAACGACATGCTGATGCAGTTCAAGACGGTTCGCAAGATGGGGCCGATCAAGAACGTGCTGAAGATGATCCCCGGGCTCGCCGCGCAGATCCCGGAGGAAGCCCTCGACAACGTGAACGAGGGGCAAGTGAACCGGATCGAGGCGATCATTCTCAGCATGACGCCCAAAGAGCGGTCGAATCCGGATATAATCAATGGCCCGCGACGCAAACGTATCGCGCTGGGTTCCGGCACCTCGGTGGAGGAAGTCAACAACCTGGTGCGTCAGCTCTACGAAATGCGGCGCAGCATGAAGCAGCTGGCGAAAATGCAGCAACGGTTCGGCAAGCGACCCCGGCGGCGATAAGGATTCAGGAGAACAGTACGAAGTGGTTAAGATGAGATTGCGACGGATCGGCACCAAGGGCCGGCCGTTTTACCGAGTAGTGGTCGCCCCCAGCGTTGCGGGGCGCAATGGCCGTTTTGTCGAGACGATCGGCACCTATGATCCGCTGTCGACGCCTAAGCAGCTCAAGATCGACGAGGCGCGGGCGTTGCATTGGCTCATGGAGGGCGCTCAGCCTTCCGAGACCACCGCGGTTCTTCTGAACAAGCTCGGCATTCTCGAGAAGTTCTTTGCCGCTCGTCCGTCGGCCCGCAACTCGTACAAGTTCCTCGACAAGCGCACGGGATTGACGTCGCGAGAGTCGGTGATTGAGACTCCGGCGGCCGCTCCGGCGCCGAAGGCCGAGCCGGTTGCTAAGGCCGCTCCGGTCGTCGAAGAGGCTCCGGTAGTTGAAGAGGCACCCGCGGTCGAAGAAGCCGCAGCCGTGGAAGAAGTCGCCGCTGTCGAAGCGGCCCCGGCCGAAGAGCCCGCGAAGACGGAAGAAGCCTAATGGCATATTCAGCATTTGTCGAAGAAGTCGTCCGACTCCTTGTCGATGAGCCCGAAGCGGTTGTCATCGAGGAAGAGTTGGACGGCAACACCCGCACCTTTTTTGTCCGGGTCGCCGCCGAGGATGTCGGCAAGGTGATCGGCAAGAGCGGGCGCGTCGTGTCGGCCTTGCGTGCCGTGGTAAGCGCCATCGCCTCGAAGGAGCGCGAGAAGGCGTACGTCAAGGTCGTCACCGACTCCTGACCACCCGTCAGGCGAGGTGACCTATGAGCAAGACTGTCCGCGTTGCCCAGATCGTTGGTCCGTTTGGGATCAAGGGGCAGGTCAAGCTCAAGCTTCTGACTGACTTTCCTGAGCGGTTTGAATCTGGCCGCCGACTGCGCTTAAACGACGAGTGGGTTACGATCGAGGAAGCCCTCGTTCACAAGAACCAACTCGTCGTTCGGCTTTCTGGAGTCAAGGACCGGACCGACGCTGAGCGACTCCAGTGGACTTACCTCGAGGCCCTCGCCGATGAGCGTCCCGAGTTAGACGAGGATGATGAGTACTTCACTGAAGACCTCGTTGGACTCAGCGTAGTGACTACAGACGGGCGCGAGCTGGGCAAAGTCGATCGCGTCGATGCTTACCCCGCTCACGACGTATTGGTGGTTGGCAAGATTCTCATCCCGGCCGTTAAGGCGTTCGTGCATGAGATCGACCTCGACGCAGAACGTATCACGGTACAGCTCATTCCGGGAATGGAGGACGAAGAAGATGTTTCTTGACGAAGCCGTCGTATCATTCACATCCGGTAAGGGTGGGGCCGGTGCCGCGACTTTCCATCGCGAGAAGCACGTTCCCCGAGGCGGGCCGAACGGCGCGGACGGCGGACGAGGCGGCGACGTCATCTTGGTGGCGGATCGCAGCAAGCGCACCCTCTACGATTTTCGGTTCCACCGAGAGTTCAACGCCCCGAACGGCGGAGACGCCAGCGGCAACAAGACCGGTAGGGACGGCGGGGATATCGAAGTCCATGTGCCCGTTGGGACGATCGTATTCAACGACGAGACCGGCGAACCGCTGATCGATCTTGCGACCGACGGCATGCGCTACGTCATCTGCAAGGGCGGGCGCGGCGGCTTCGGCAACTTGCACTATACGTCCAGTGTGCGGCAGGCACCCACCATCGCCCAGCGAGGCGCTCCCCCGCAGACCATTCAGGCGCGCTTGGAACTCAAACTCCTCGCCGACGTCGGCTTGATCGGGCTGCCCAACGCCGGCAAGAGCACGATTATCGCCGGGATCAGCGCTGCCAAACCGAAGATCGCGGACTACCCGTTCACGACGATCGTGCCCAATCTTGGGGTCGTCTCTTACGCGAACGGCTCGTTCGTCGTCGCCGACATGCCGGGCCTGATCGAAGGCGCGGCCGAGGGACGCGGACTCGGACACCAGTTCCTGAAGCACATCGAACGATGCGCGGTGCTCGTCCACGTTGTGGACAGCTACCCGCTGGACGAGACGGACCCGGTCGACAACTTCGTCCTGATCGAGGAAGAGCTGAAGCAATACTCCGAGGCGATCTGGAAGCGACCTCGCATTGTGGCGATCAACAAGGTGGACATCTACGGCGGAAGCAGCGCCGCTGAGATCTCCCAGTTGCGCACGCGGCTCGAAGCCAAGCTCGCCGAGACCTTTGTCGAAGTCCCTCCGATCCTCGCCGTATCAGGCGCGAGCGGCGAGAACCTCGAACCCTTGGTCGCCGAGATGTGGAATCGCCTTCAGATTGCCCAATCCGAACCGGTGATCCCGCTCGTCATTCCCGCTCTTCCGCGAGCCGAGGACAGCAACTGGGACGTGGAAGTTGAGGACGGAACTTACTTTGTGGTGGGTTCGCGCCTTGAGCGCTTGGTCGCGATGACGAACTTGAAGAACGAGGAGTCGCTCCGCTACCTACACCGTCAACTCGTCAAGATCGGCGTGATCGAAAAGCTGCGGGAGAACGGGATTCAAGAAGGCGACACCGTCCAGATCGGTGACTTCGCGTTCGACTTCGTCGACGACTGGTAGCCTCGCGTCATGCGACGCGTTGCTTTCACTCTGAAGGTCAATCCTCACTTGATCGACGAATATCGGCGTCGTCACGCCGAGGTCTGGCCGGAGATGCTTCAAGCGCTACGCGAAACGGGCTGGACCAACTACTCCATCTTCCTGCAAGAAGATGGGACCCTCTTCTTCTATGTGGAGACCCCGGACTTCGATGCGGCTCTCGCAGGCATGGCGGAGAGAGAAGTCAATGAACGTTGGCAAGCGGAAATGGCCCCATTCTTCGAGAACCTGGCCGGCGAGCACGCCGACCAGAGTTTTCGGCCGCTGGAAGAGGTGTTCCACCTCGATTGAGGTGGAACACCGGAGACCGACTAGGACGCGTCTTCTTCCTTGTTCGCCGTCGGGGCGTGGTTGGCCGACAACGAGGACACCGTGAGTTTTGTTCCCATCTGCGGCACCATGCCATTGAACACCTGAGAAGCCACGGTTAGATCGGGAAGCAAGTTCCCTACGGCCTTCGGCGTGAACAGGGTCGCACTGAACCGATCTGGCGTCTGCAAAGGCATCGATAGCAGCAGGTTGTCCCGCGGGATCACGATGGTGTACACGCCGGGGGCGGGTGGCACCGTGTAGTCCACGTTTGTGCTCAGATACGAGAAGGCGAAGCCCACCGTACCGGCGCCGCGGTCGAGTCGAAGATCGAGGATGTAGCCGTCGCCGTGAGGCGAGCCTGTCTGGCGAAGACCATAGGGCAGCTGACCCGAAGTTGCGGTCACGTAAGCCCAGCCCGGCATGGCCCCGGTGATCGACCAGCTCGCGGTTGAACCGGCGCTCGCCCTCGTGTAGCGGGCTCCCGGCGTCACCAGCGGCCCGTCCACCACTTCACGATACTTGTGGAGGTCGGCCCGGAAGTGGCCGTTGATGGTGATCTTGCCCCGCACGTTGTTGCCTTCCGTAGTCACGGGCGCCCCGTCGTAGACGAAGCTCCCCGACCAGCTCGTCAGCAAGGGCGCGTTGCTCTTGATCCCAGCCGCTGTCTCAATCTGCACCTGACCCGCATAGCCCGGGCCAGGCGCGGACGCGAGCGTCACCAGCCACTCGGTCTCGCTGATCGCGACGACGCTCGTAGCCGGCGTGCCGCCGATCGTCAGCGCCTTGGGCAGAGTCTTGCCCAGCAGACCTCGCAGGATCATCTGCGGCTTGACCTGCGTTGGCTCGATGCCGCGCTCGTACACTTCCATCGTCATGATGCTCGGCGCAAGCATCGTGTTGACGCCTTGCTTGACCAGCACGCAAGGGCCGTAGATGGTCGTCGAGCCGTCAGTGAAGCCCAGTTGCTGCTCCTTGGCGAAGACTTCGTCCGTGGTGAACGGCCGCATCCCGCCCGGCATCTTCGGTTCCGCCAGGTTCGTGCCCAGTCCTCGATCGAAGAAGTAGCGCGCCACGCGCCATGCCTTTTCAGGATGCGCGGCGTTGTCCCAGCCGAAAGTCGTCGAGGCCGGACGAGCCAGGCTACGCAGTGCGGCCGTGAAGCCACCCTGGTCGCTCCAGCAGCAGTTGATGAACGCCACTGAGCGGTCGGTGAAGCTCCAGCCGTAGTGCTTCACCCAGTCGGCGGTGATCGCATATCGTCGCTCGGAATACGTGAACGGTCCGAGGGACTTGCCGTACTCAGCCTGGAATACCACCAGCCGACCGGCACGGATATCGTCTTGGTACTTCACGTCGTTCTCCGGCGTGGCTTCCGTCGCCGTCCACATCGACCAGAAGCGCTTGCCGGGGTTCAACGGGTGGGATGCCTGCCCGCCGTGGGTGCTGATGTAGAACACTCCCGCATTCTTCACATTGCGGAGCGCCTCGACGGTTGCGGGGCCGCTGGCGACGTTGTAACCTCGCTTCTCCAGCATCTCAGTGATCTCCTCATTGGGAGTGCCCATCGAACCGTCGAAGGTCTCGAAAACGTAGGCTTGGCCGCCGTTGACCACTTCCAGACCATTGCCCGCCAGCGGACGCGGTGCCGGGGCCATCGGCGATGTGAAGCCGAGGCTCGGCGCACGGCCTCCCTCACGTTTGGCGACAAAGTCGTCGGGAACGGCACGGTCGCTGAACATGTAGAACGACCGATCGGCGTACTGCCCCCACAGCGTGCCGTCGGGAGCGACTCCCGTCTTCGCGAACTCGGGCAGCGTGCCCATGTAGGTCGCCAGTTGCGCTTCGCGCTCCAGCGGGGCCACCCCCGCGGCCACTAACTGGTCGTACTTGGTCTTCACCTTGTCCATTGCGGCGTAGCGCGTCGCGCTCGGCACGGGTGCGCCGATCGTCGGTCCGGGGCCGGTCAGTACATCGACCGTTCCCGCTCCGCCGCCGCCTGAGTTGCCATTGCCAACGGGCAAGGAGACCCCTCCGCCACCGCAACCAGCAGCGATCAACGCCACCCCAATCATCCATCCTGCTTGGTGTTTCATAACGGGGTGCATGGTACAGGCCCCCATTTGGGCATGCCAAGGGCCCGGGACCTTCGCCTAGGACTCCAGTAGGCGCATTGGCCTACGATTCGTTCAACGGCTTGTACGCCTCGGGTTGGCGAACCGCAAACGCGTGGGTCTCATACTCACCGGGGATGACGATGCGGTTCTTCTGGCGAGCCAGCGAGAGGTCGAGGTCGACAATCAGCCTTCCTGCATCCTCGCCCAAGGCACCGAGCACTTCGCCCTCGGGGCTGGACACGGTGCTGTGGCCGAAGAAGCGCGTACCGTTCTCGGTACCGACCCGGTTCACTGCGGCAACGAAGATGCGGTTCTCACTAGCCCGGACGACGGTGTAGTGCTTGGCCGAAAGTTCGGCTCCTTCGGGCCAATTGGTGGGTAGGACCAGCAGATCGGCCCCGCGCAGCGCAAGCACCCGGGCGGCCTCAGGAATACGGAGGTCGTAGCAGATCAGCATGCCGATTCGGCCCCACGGGGTCTCAAAGACGGGCAGTTCATGGCCCGGCTTGGCAAAGCGGTCGAACCCCAGAAAGGGCAGGTGCGTCTTGTCGTACCGTTCGATGCGCCCGCCCGGCAAGATCATCGCCGCCGAGTTGCGGAGTGTCTCCCCATCGCGCCAGAGATAGCCGAAGATCGCCGACACCTTGGTTTCGTCGACCACCTCGGCGACCTGATTGAGAGTCTCATCGGCATTGGGGAGGGCTATCTCTTTCGCCTCATCGGCCGAGCCCACGACGTAGCCGTTGAGGAACGCCTCGGGAAAGACGGCAAGATCAACCCCGAGAGGCGCAAGGTCCATGAGCTCCCGGCACAACACCGCGAGGTTCGCTTGCGGATCGTTGAACACGACATCGAGCTGACAGGCGGCCAGACGCATGGCGAGAGTGTACTATCGGTGCGATGCGTGGACAGTTCTCATCGGGGGAGGAATCGGAGTTCGACGTCGTCGAGACTGCCGAGTTGCGCGCGGTCCTCGATGAGCTGCATCGCGACCTCATGCCCGAGCTGCAAGAAGACCACGGGCACGTGACCCTCGAAGAGATTGCCGAAGCGACTGGGGCGTCGCCGACGGAGGTCGAGGAAGCGGTACAGCGCGTTCGGCGGGCAAGGATGGCCGAGGTGCTTCGCGAACTCGAGGAGCCGACGTATCGCGTGGAGCGGCCGGGCCAAGCTCCTCCCGATCCGATGTTCGCCCTGCGATTCAACCGAGACGAGTTCCCCACCTTGCTCGATAACCACCGCGAGCGGACGAAGAAGGCGAAGACTGCCACCCCAAAGTCGGTCCACGAGCACGTGACCGACCATCTGGCGACCTTCATCGCCGTGCTTGTGGCGATATCGTTCATCATCTTGCTCGTGCTGATGCTGTCGCGGTTGGGCCAATGATGAGTTACGAAGAAGCGGTCGCATATCTCTCCACGCTGCAACACCGAGGCTGGAGGCTTGGGCTCGACCGTATGGAGGCGTTTCTGCGTGCCGCGAACCTCGACCACAACTTAGGTTCGGGGATGACCCAATATCTGCATGTTGCGGGCACCAACGGGAAGGGTTCCGTCACGGCGTATCTGCAGAGCATCCTCGTCGAGGCGGGATATGCTTCGGGCGCATTCTTCAGCCCGTACGTCGTCGACTTGCGCGAGCGGGTGCAGTTCGGACGGGAGTTCATCAGCCGGGACGACTTTGCCCGCCACGTTTCCGAGCTAGCCCCGATCGCGGCAAAGCTAGAGGCAGAGTACGGCGGCGTGACCGAGTTCGAGATGAAGACTGCGGTCGGAGTTCGGTACTGGACCGAGCGGCAATGCGCATGGGTAGCGCTGGAAGTGGGCCTTGGAGGGCGCCTGGATGCGACCAATGTCGTCACCCCTGCCGCCTCCGGAATCGTCAGCATCGGCTACGACCACACGACGATCCTCGGCAATACGCTCGGTGAGATTGCGACCGAGAAGGCAGGGATCATCAAGCCCGGGCGGCCCGTAGTGAGCGGCGACCTACCGCCCGAGGCCCTGGCCGCAGTCGAGCGTCGCGTCGATGAAACGAAATCTCCTTGGTGGCGCTGGGGACAGGAGGTCGTGCTAAAGGGCTCCGGGCCATACACCGTTGAAACCCCAAGAGGGACCTTCGAAGGATTGACGCCGGGACTGGTCGGGGCACCCCAGCCGCACAACATGGCCGTCGCGATCAGTATGGCGGTGGTTTCCGGGGCCGCAACAGATGCGGAGGTGCTGCGCCGTGGCGTTGCGCTCGCTTCCCTACCCGGTAGGTTTCAGCGCCTTCGCTTTGGGGGTCATACTTTCATTCTGGACGGAGCGCACAATGCGGAGTCCGCTCAGCAGTTGCGCAAGTCCCTCGATCAGCACTACCCCGGCGAGCAGTTCACAATGATCACGGGCATGGTCGATGGGCATGACCCCGAAGGCGTGATGGCCCCCCTGCGAGACGTCGTCGAACGAACCTACGTGGCACCGATCGACTTTTATCGCGCGCTCCCTCCGGATAAGCTGACCCCCTACTGCGTTGTGGCGACTCCCTGCTCGACCGCCGACGAAGCCATTCAAGGAGCATTAACCCATCCCAACCCGATCCTGGTGACGGGAAGTTTCTATCTGGTGGGCGACGTGCTCAGAACCCTGGAAGCGCGCCGGGGCGTAGACTAATTGCAGTCATGAAGCCTACGATGCTGCTCTTGGCCCTCGCGGGTCTCACCTCCATTGTCACTCCGCAAATCGCCAAGCAAGGCGGGGGCTACCTTTTTCGCACCAAGTACAAGGCTGGCCAAACGGTTCGGTACACCATGTTGCTCTCCAGCACCAGTGGCGGACAAACGGTGTTGAACATGGAGACACCACTCGTTATGGCCACGAAGAGCGTCACTAAGGGCGTGGCGACCATCGAGGTTTCCACCGGTCCGGCAAAGATGAACGGCCAGTCGCAGGGCAAGGTCGACAAGCAGACCGTCAAGATGGACACCCGCAACCGACCCGTGGGTGGCCAATCGAACTTCGAGGGCTTTGGCTCTTTTGCCTACCCCGAGAAGCCGGTCGCCGTCGGAGCCAAGTGGAGCCAGAAGGTGGACATGGGTACGGCCATGGGGCAGTTGAAAATGGACGCCAACTACACCTTCGTTGGCATCAAAAGCCTTGGGGGGAAGCAGGTCGCGGAGATTCGCACCACGATGTCGGGCAACATGATGGGGCCGATCACCGGCCGCGGAACATCATACATCGTTCTCGCCGACGGTTCGCTGTACGCATCAACCGTCCAACTCACCATGAAGATCTCCATGAGCGAAGGGCAAGCGCCCCAAACGATCATCTCGAACGTCAAGGTCAATCGTAAGTGACGCGAATCTCCGTCCGATGTGGGTCCGATGACGTGCTGCGACAGCACTTGGCGGAGCATCCGGGTGTGGCACTGCTCGACGGCGTGTCGGATGCGGTCCTCGAGTTCTGGCAGGGCGATTGGCATCGGCAGATCGTAGATCAACCTGCCGGCGATGCTCCGTTCGGGCTGATCGAGCTGATGGATAACAACCCGCTCGTGTGCGCAGATGTCGTTCGGGTTCCGAAACCTGCCGCCACGATGGCTCTGATTGCTCTCGGTCCGCTTCTGCGCGCGGGCATTGTGCGTGAGGCTCCGGTGCTCATCGCGAGCTTTCCCATCGACGAAGCTGAGGTAGACGAAGCATTAGCGACGATGGGCTGGGACAGTGGCTCGGCGATCACCTCCGGCAGCGTCGACCTCGGCACGGTCCGCGGCTTGAATGTCATCGCATCGATCCCAACCCCGACCCAGATCTCGGACCTCGACGATATCTTCGAAGAGGCGTATGGCCGTTCGTTCTTTGTGAGGCGCGACGAGGACTCGGAGTGGTTTCCGCCCATCGCCGAGGGTCAGCCCCACGCCCTGTTCCGGCTGAGACTCACGCTGGGCGAAGAGGTCTCGCTGCTGACGATCCAGACCCTCGCGGACATTCGAGGCAAGCTCGGTGCGGGCCAGGTGATCCACACGATGAACGTCATGGCGGGTTTCGAGGAGACCATGGGTGTCGCTTGACGAACAGATCGTCGCATGCCGCCGGTGCCCACGACTTGTCGTATGGCGCGAGGAAGTCGCCCAGACCAAGCGCAAATCTTTCGCCGACTGGACGTACTGGGGTCGACCGGTTCCGAACTTCGGCGATCCTGCGGCGACCCGGCTCATTGTTGGCTTAGCCCCCGCAGCCCACGGCGCGAATCGCACCGGGCGCATGTTTACCGGAGACCGAAGCGGAGACTGGCTGTACCGAGCCCTTCACCGGGCGGGCGTTGCGAGCCAAGCCAACAGTGACTCCGCAGATGATGGGCTTGTCCTCAGCGACGCTATGATCACCGCCGTCTGCCACTGTGCTCCTCCGGACAACAAGCCGACTCCGGCTGAAGTCGAGGCGTGCCGCCCCTTCCTGCTGGAGCTACTGGAGACCCGCCCTTGGCGGGCGGTGCTGTGTCTAGGCGGTATCGCGTGGACGAACACCCTTGCTCAACTCGGCGCTCGGCCAGTCCCGAAGTTCGGACACGGGGTTGAATACGATATCAGATCAACCCGGGTGTTCGGCTCCTACCATCCGTCGCAACAGAACACGTTCACAGGGCGTCTGACGGAAGTAATGCTCGATGAGGTGGTTCAGAGATGGGCGTCTTACTAGGCTCGGTTGCGTTTCTGCTCATCGGATCGGCTCCGGCCAAGATCGTTGACGGCGCTCGCAAGCAGCTCGATTGGGGCACGGTCTATGACAACCGATATGTCAAGCTGAGCTACCCTGGGGGCGATCTGCCCAGGGATCGAGGAGTGTGTACCGATGTCGTGGTGAGGGCATTGCGCCATGCCGGGCACGACCTGCAAAAGCTGATCCACGAGGACATGAAAGTTGCCTGGTCCGCGTATCCGCGGTACAGCGGGTTGAAGAAGCCTGACCGCAACATCGACCACCGCCGCGTGCCGAACCAGCGCGTCTTCTTTGCTCGCAAGGGCCGGGCTTTGACCACCAAGACCACCCGAGCCGAGTTTGACCAGTGGAAGCCGGGCGACTTCGTAACCTGGAAGCTCGACAGCGGACTCGACCACATCGGGGTCCTCTCGGACCGGCGGGGTGAATCGGGTTGGCCGATGGTGATTCACAACCTGTCGACAACGCTCGAAGAGGATGTGCTGACCCGATGGCGCATCACCGGGCATTACCGCTACCCCTCAAGATAGGACCGCAAACTGCCGATAGTTACCAAGGTAAATGCGCCTTGGGAGAAGGCCTCGTGGATCTCGGACAACTGCCAAAGTTTGAACACACGCGGGCGCGCTTTATTCGCGCCTCTGATCTGGCTGAGTTTCTCGGCTGGGTCGTCGGTGAGCGCAACCTCCGATTTGTCATCCAGTTTGACGGAGAACACTCGCTTGCGGAAGGACAAGAACTCTTCGGCGAGATTTCTCTCCTCGAGTGGAAGCTCAAGCTTCGCACGCGCGTTAATCAGGTCTTGGTACGCGATGGCGACAACGTGAGCACGGTGGTGGTCATGGAGGCCACCCACCTGAACGCCCTCCACGGCACCGGACGGGAACGCTTCCGGGTCCAGGGGTTGAAGGCTTCGGTGCACGCTGGCCCAAAGTGCCTGGCTCCAGACTGCACCGTCCTCGACATCAGCATGGACGGCCTTGGCCTCAGCACCTCGGTCGAACTCCCGATGGGCACCATGGTTAAGATCTGCATCGACCAGGGGCCCGACCACTTTGAGTTTGATTGTGAAGTGCGATACGTCCGCAAATCCGGAAAAGGGTATCGGACAGGGCTCGTCATCCACCACAATGATCGCGTGGGCAAACGGAAGTGGAACAACTACCTCGGCGATCTCAATCGCCGAACCGACGCTGCGGCGTGACGTTCTGCAGCACGCCTGGGCCCCGCTGACGGCTGCCGTGATTACCCTTCTTAGTAGTCCGAATCGTCGTTTTCGATCGGAGGGAGATCGCCCGCCGGCAGTGGCGTTGCATCCGCAAATGGCGCGGCGGTACCAACTGCGACAATCCGAACACCGCCACGATAGTGGCTGCGTCCTAGAGGTTCGCGCTTCAGTTCTTTACCGTCCCGATAGACAACTCGGAACGTGTTGATCGAATGGCCGCCACTGCCCTTTTCGATGACTCGCCGCTTT
>JANJUB010000038.1 GCA_024710805.1 Fimbriimonadaceae bacterium
GATTTGAAGCGGGGCCTCTTCTGGCGGGACGAGAACATTGTCCCGACCGCGATTGAGCAGGCGAAGGATCGGCTTCAGGACACGGCCCGGCGACAGGGAATCCTGGGCGAGGCGAGAGAGAATGCGCGTACGCGCGTCGAGAGTCTCGCTCGTGAACTCGGGGCCGAGGTCCAAGTTTCCTTCGTCGAAGGCTAATCGTGCTCGCCAAAAAGCAAGGCACCCGCACATGAGTGGGTGCCTTGAAATCGTATTCGGGGATTGCCCGACTAGTCCGACTTGAAGCCAGGAAGCTTACGGCCCTTGTAGTAGCCGTCGGGAGTGGCATTGAAGCGGAGCACATGCGACTCGCCGCCGACCTGCTTGTTCTCCTGGATCTCAGGCATGGTCGTCTTATAGTTGGTGCGTCGCTTGGCGGTGCGCTGGTGGCTGAATCTTCGTTTGGGGTTCGGCATGGCAGTCTCTCAAAAAATCGGTCTCGGCCGGGAAAGGCTTACTTCTTCTCGCGGTGCAGCGTGTGCTTGCGCAGGCGGGGGTTGTACTTCATCAACTCCAACCGCTCGGTCGTGTTCCGCTTGTTCTTGGTGGTGGTGTAGTAGTTCTTACCGTCTTCGGTACACACTACTCGAATGATTTCTCTTGCTTCGCCTTTCTTCGCCATCTCGGCACCTGGTCCTGGCGCCACGGGGTGGCGCGAATGAGAATTATGGCAGATCGAACGCCGATTCCGCAACGGGCGGACGTTTGAAAGGGTAGAAACGGCGCATGGCTCTCGCCGCGTTGCTTTTTTGCGCTGTCTCGACCCCCGACGAGGTGCTGGCCCGCATGGCAACCTACCTGCAGAAGCCATTCTCCGTCAGCATGCAGGTCACCCGAGATCGCTTTCCCGGCACGGGTAGCGGTTCGCTAACCGTGCAACGCCCCTATCGGATGCACTTTCGGATGAACTGGATGGGCGACGACTACGAGATCGGGTGGTCGGAGAATCGAACGATCGAGTTCGTCCGCAACTTGAAGACCTACTTCGAGTCTGGCCCCTACCCGAGACTCTACCAACCCGAGTCGCACCTGTCCGACGTGCCCAAGTTCGGCTTCCCGCTCTTCCTGCTGGCGGCAGACTTGAAGTCGATCTACCCGGGGGCTCCCCTGAAGTTGATCGGCAAGGAGACCGTCGCTGGCGAGTCTTGTGACCATGTTCGAGGTGGAACCGGGGCGGGATTCGATGTTTGGGTGGCGTCCGACGGGCGCCCGATGCGGTTCCGCTACGATGACCAAGACCAGATGGGAACCGCCTCGGTGAAGTATGAGTTCGCCAAGTGGTCCAGCGCCGCTTCGACGCCCATGAGCGTCTTTGAACCCGCCGCACCGGCGGGCTTTCGTCCGCATGCCCTGCCTCGGGATCCGTATCCGATTCAGCCTGGAAACGTCTTTCCCGTAGAGGGTTGGGTTCCTGCCAAGGGTCTGGCGGGGAACCTCAAGTTTACGAAGCCCACGTTGCTGGTGGTGACTGCGCCCGATTGCGAGGCTTCCGGCCGGGCCGCCGGGGCGCTTCGAGAACTGAGCCGCGATGCGGCGATTTGGGTGTTCAGCGATACGGGTCGGGTGCCGCCGGCGCTAGCCCAGTTCCCAGCGTACAAGGACCGAAACGGACGAACGATGGCCCGGTTCTTCGCCCCGGGGACGCCCCTGTTTCTGCTCGTCGGTGCAGATGGCAAGGTGCAGAAGACGTGGCTCGGATTCAGCAAAGGGCAGTCAGGGAAGTTCGTCGCGGAAATCCGCGCCGCGATTCGGGATAAGTAGATGGTCGCGGGACCGTGATCCTAGGACGGTGACAACTCCCGGTCGGCAAGGTAGTTCGCCCAGTAGATGACGGGAACGACCAACCAGAGCACCGCTGCTCCGACGGAGGACCATGAGTCGGAGGCGAGTAATCGGTAACCGCTCCACATCAGCCAAATCGCGCACTGGATCAGGCTTGCCTTAGGCTTGCGCTTTGCGATTCCAACCCCGCAGACCGCCGTCATGATCCCGCCGATCAGCAACAAAGTCATCGCCGGACGCGTGGCAAGGTGTTCTTGCTCCGACCAAGTCGCCAGAGAGGCGATCACTGTCAGTAACACCCCAGACAGGCTAGTGACCAGCCCGAGCAACTTCCAATCGGCAATCAACTCGCGTCGCAACCAAGTCATGACCCAGTATACGAAGTGCCGCCACCGATGAGACGATGCTTCTCTCAGGACTCCTCGAGACGACGCGTCTCGAGGGAACCAACTAGTAGTGCCAGTCGACGTTCATCGCCTGGCGCGCGTGCTTCTCGATGAAGTTCCGCCGCGGCTCGACCTTGTCGCCCATCAGCGTCGAGAACATCTCCTCGACCTCGAGCTCGAACTCCGGATCGTAGTTCACCCGAACGAGCCGGCGCTTGTCCGGGGTCATCGTGGTCTCTTCGAGTTCTTCGGCGCTCATTTCGCCCAAACCCTTAAAGCGGGTGATGTTGAAGTTCTTGCGCTTCAGCGTCTTAACGATCGCATCGCGCTCCTCTTCATCGGCCGCGTAGTGGCGGATGCTGTTGCCCTCACGGATGACGAACAACGGCGGTTGCGCCAGATAGACGTAGCCCTTCACGATGAGCGGCTTCATGTACCGGTAGAAGAACGTCAGCAGCAGCGTGCGGATGTGCTCGCCGTCGACGTCGGCGTCGGTCATGATGACGATCTTGTGATAGCGAAGCTTGTCGATGTCGAATGAAGACTCGCGCTTCTTGCCATTGTCTTCGTCTTCGTCGGATCGGCGGCCGAGATCCAAATCGATCCCCACGCCGAGGGCGGCGATCAACGACTTGATTTCCTCGTTGTCGAGCGCCTTATCGATGCGGGCGCGTTCGACGTTGAGGATCTTGCCCCGAAGGGGAAGGATGGCTTGAGTTTCGCGGTCGCGAGCCGACTTGGCGGATCCACCGGCCGAGTCGCCTTCGACGAGGAACAGCTCACACTTCGTGGCGTCACGGCTGCGGCAGTCGGTCAGCTTGCCGGGCAGGCCAAAGGTGTCCATCGCGTTGGAGCGCCGGACGGATTCGGCGGCCTTTCTCGCGGCCTCTCGGGCTCGTTGCGCGGTCTGCGCCTTCTCGACGATCAGCTTGCCCAAACGAGGATTCTCTTCCAGGTAGGTGGACAGGCCGTCTCCGACGAGCGAGTTGACGATGCCTTGGACCTCGGGGGTCACCAGTTTGACCTTGTCCTGCGAGTTGTACGATGGATTCTCCAGGCGGAGCGAGATGACCGAGGTCAGGCCGTCAGCGACGTCGTCCGAAGTAAAGTTCGTATCCTTCTCTTTCAGCAAGTTCATCTTGCGGCCGTAGGCGTTGATCACGCGGGTCAGGGCCATCTTGAAGCCCGATACGTGGGTGCCGCCGTCCGGCTGGTGGATGTTGTTCGAGAAGGCGAGGACGGTCTCGTTGTAGCCGTCGTGGTACTGCAGCGCGACCTCGATCTCGTAGTTCTCGCGGATGCGCTTGAAGAAGATAACCGGGTGAAGCCCGAGCTTGGAGCTGTTGATGTCCTCGACGAGTTGGGGGATGCCCTTCGAGTAATGGAAGGTTTCCGAGTTCTCCGGATCCTCCTCATCGATGAAATCGAAGGTGACCTTGGGATTCAAGTAGGCCAGCTCGCGGAGACGGGTCTTAAAGATGTGGACGTCGTAACGCGTCTCGGTCATGACCGTTGCGTCCGCCTTCCACCGCGTCAGCGTGCCGGTTTCCTTGGTGTTGCCCGTGGTCGTCACCGGGTCTACCGGAAGACCGCGCTCGTATCGCTGGAACCAAATCTTGCCTTCGCGGCGCACTTCGACTTCGCACCACTCGGAAAGGGCGTTGACGCACGAGACACCGACGCCGTGCAGGCCGCCAGACGCCTTATAGGAACTGTTCTCGCCACCGAACTTGCCACCTGCGTGCAAGACCGTCATAACGACCTGCAGCGCCGACACGCCCATCTTCTCGTGCATGCCGACGGGGATGCCGCGGCCGTTGTCCGTGATGGTCACCGAATGATCGGGGTGGAGGATAACCTTGATCTGATCGCAGAAGCCGGCGAGGGCTTCGTCCACCGAGTTGTCAAGGACCTCCTTGAACATATGGTGGAGACCCTTCTTACCGTTGTCGCCAACGTACATGCCGGGGCGCTTTCGGACGGCCTCAAGCCCTTCGAGGACTTGAATGGAAGTCTCATCGTAGGTACCTTCGACCTTGCCGATTCCCTGGCCTTCGCCCTCGGGATCGGGCATGAAAATTGCGTCGTCGTTTTCGGGCATAGTGGTTCTTCATCGCGCCCTGCCGGCGCGGAATTGAACCTAGATTGTACCTGTTTCAACACACATGAGGGCCGGTTCAAGGGCCGCCACTCCGGTATCCTCTTAGGCGACCCATGAGCTTTATTCAGCGCACCCACGATTGCGGCGAAATCCACGCCGCGCATGCCGGCCAAACCGTCACCCTGAACGGCTGGGCCCACCGCATCCGAGACCTCGGCGGCCTCTTCTTCGTGGACATGCGCGACCGGACCGGGTTGGTCCAACTCTTCATCGATCCGGCCACGTTTGCCAACCTGCAGGAAATCCGCCACGAGGCGTGCCTCAGCGTGACCGGCGAAGTGCGGATGCGCAGCGAAGTCACCCGCAACCCGAAGATGCCGACCGGCGACGTCGAGGTCTTTGTGACTTCGTACTCCGTGCTCAGTCCGGCGAAGACTCTGCCATTCCCGTTGAGCGACGAGGAACAAATGGCGAACGTCAACGAGGAGTTGCGAGTCAAGCATCGCTACCTCGATCTCCGCCGCCCGTCGATGTACCGGAAACTCGCCTTGCGGGCCCGGGCAATCTCGAAGATTCGCAGCTACTTGGAGGAAGAGGGTTTCCTCGAGGTCGAGACCCCCATCATCACCAAATCCACGCCCGAAGGAGCGCGCGACTATCTGGTGCCCTACCGCTTGGAGCCAGGCAAGTTCTATGCATTGCCCCAGAGCCCCCAGCAGTACAAGCAGCTGCTGATGGTCGCAGGCATCGAGCGGTACTTCCAGATCGCGCGGTGCTTCCGCGACGAATCGCAGCGCGCGGATCGCCAACCCGAGTTCACTCAGCTCGATCTTGAGATGTCGTTTGTGACGCAGGAGGACGTCCTCGATTTGATCGAGGGGATGACCCGAACCGTGGTCAACGAACTGATCCAGGAGTTCGGGCTCGCCAAGGAACGTGTCGACCCCTTCGTGCGGTTGACCTACGACGAAGCGGTCCTGCTCTACGGCTGCGACAAGCCCGATCTGCGGTTCGGTTTGCCGTTGTTCGACATAACGACCGCGGTCGCCAACTCGGGATTCGGTGTTTTCCGCTCGACCGTAGAGGCTGGCGGCATGATCCGCGGCGTGCGCTATCCCGGCGGCGCGAACCTCTCGCGCAAGGAAGTTGGCGTCCTCGAGGAGTTCGCCAAGGAGTTCGGTGCGAAGGGCCTAGCCACGCTCTCCGTCGTGGACGGAAGCGCCGAGGAAGTGGCTTACACGTCGAAGTCTGGCCTCGGAATCAAGGGCTCGATTGCGAAGTTCTTCACCCCCGAAGAGTTCGAGGCGATCTTGGCGGTTTCCTCGGCCGAAGCGGGCGATCTGCTGTGCTTTGTCGCCGACGGCTATGCGGCCGGCAACAATGTGCTCTATCGGCTTCGCAACGAGATCGGCAGCCGGTGCGGCCTGCGCGACCCTCGAGTCCTCAAGTTCTGCTGGGTCCTCGATTTCCCGCTCGTCGAGTGGAACGAAGACGAGCAGCGCTGGGATCCCACGCATCACCTGTTTACGTCGCCGAAGCACGAGGACTTGATCTATCTGGACTCTGACCCCGGCCGGATCCGGGCGGACTGCTACGACATCGTGTGCAATGGCACCGAGTGGGCTTCCGGCTCGATCCGAATCCACCAACCGGACGTGCAGGCCAGAATCTGCGAATTGATCGGGCTTTCCGCCGAGGTGGCTCAGGAGCGGTTCGGGCACATGCTCGAAGCCTTCAGCTACGGCGCCCCGCCCCATGGCGGCATCGCCCCCGGCATCGACCGCCTGATCATGCTGTTGACCGACGACGAGAACATCCGTGAAGTCATGGCGTTCCCCAAGGTTGGGAATGGCTACGACCCGATGATGGATGCGCCTTCGACGATCGACGCTCAGCAGTGGGCGGAGATGGGGTTGAGGCTCAGCTAGGAATGTCGGATGTCGAATGTTGGATGTGGGTTTCTGAGCCACATCCGACATTCAACATCCCACTTTCACCGCTTCAGAACTTCTCCACCTTCGCCTCGGCACGGAGTTTCGCCATCACGCTCTGGCGCTGACCCGCGAAGTAGGACTCCTCGAGCTCTAACTTCTCCTCGGCGGTCGCTCCGCTGCCGAGGGCATCGATCCGGAAAATCTGGATACCGTTCGCGGTCTGCGAGGGTTGCGTGATTCCTCCCTTGGCTAGCTTGGCTATCTCAGCCTGGGTGGTTTCCGGGAAGAGCCGCTTGGCTCGCCAGCCTACGGATCCTAGCGCGGCGCGAGCCCGCGGGTCGTCGGTGACGCTGAGCAAGACCTCATCCCACGCTTCGCCGCCCGTCAGCCGCAGATAGGCTCGCTGAGCCCGGTCGGCCGCGACCTTGACGTCCTCGGCACTGGTGCTCGCCGGCTTGAACACAATCGTCGAAATCTTCACGTAGTCGGCGGGGGCAAAGTCCTTTAAGATCAGCTTTCGCAGCAGCATCTCGGTCTTCACTCGGATGTAAAGGCGCGAGGGGGCGGTGCCCTCTTGCTCCATGGCCTGCTCGATGGTCTGGCCTGCGGGAAGGGTCTGCCCGATGCCGTCGATCAACTTCTTGGTCTCGGCTTGCGCCTCTTCGTCGGTGATCTTGACGTTCTCCTTCGCCGCCGCGTCCTTGACGATCTGGTAGGTAATGAGATCGTTCAGCACGTCGTTCTTGCGCCATTCCCAGAGCAGGACTTCGACGTCGGCCATCTTGATCTCGACGCCGTTCACCTTCGCCATCGTCTGGTTCACGGCGGGGACGGTCTTGAGCAGCGGCTTCGGCACGTCCAGCACTGCGGCTTGGAGGGCGAACCCTAGGGGGATGAGAGCAAAGGCGAGATTCATGGTTACTCCGTTAAGACGTCTCGGTACAGGTCGGCGATACGGGCGGCGGTGGCATCGACATCGAAGCGCTCGCGTGCCCGCAGCGCGCCAGCTCGCCCCACGACCTCGCGAGACAGCGGCATGCTCAAGATCTCATCGATGCGGCCGGGGAGTGCCTCGTCTTCAACAAAGAGGTAACCCGACTGGTCCTCATCGACCATCTCCCGGAAACCTGCCCGAAGCAGCACCGGGACTCCAAGCGCCATCGCCTTGGCCGCGTTCCGGGCATAGCCTCGGTCGCGGTCCGGGACGACCCACAGGTCGGATGCGAGTATTGCATCCTCGGGGCGGGGCATCCAGTCCTTCACGATGATGCGCTCGTTCTCGGGCTGGGTGGCGGTGGTCGAGACCATGAGCAGCTTTCCCGTCTCCGTCCGCTCGAATGCCTCCATTAGCCCGTGATCGCTCATCGCTCCGACGACCAGATCGTCCTCGGCCAGCCCCAACAGGCCCCGAGCCTCTTCGCGTGTGCGCGATGGGGTGGGTTCCAGGGTGATCCCTGGATAGAGCGCTTCCACGCCGCTCACGCCCGCACCCACGAGTCGGTTGATCGTCAGGTGCGATCCGGCGAGTCCGAGCGCGGCAAGGTTCAAACGATCGATCATCGGCCCCGCTAGCGTCTTCGGCGGATCGATCAGCGTGTAGACCCAAGACTCGCGGTCCCCGAAAGCCTCGGCGCACGCCCAAGCGGCTCGCGGTCCGAAGGCGTGAACGAGGTCCACGCTTTCCGCGCGGTCGCGGAGCATGCGCGTGGTGTCGCGATCGTAGCGCCCCCCCGCCTCATTGGGCATCCACGTTCCGGCATCTTCAACGATCGCCGACGCGCCGTGGTGGGGAAGTCGCACCGCCAGTTCATCGACATGGGCGCCAAGGCCGCCTTGGTGATGCCGACGAAGAAGCAGAACCCTCATCGCGGGACGACTTGCGCCTCGATGAGCCCGGTCAGCACGCGATCTGCAGTAAGCCCCTCGACTTCGGCTTCGGGGCGCAACAGCACGCGATGGCGCAAAATCGGGAGCGCAAGCTCCTTGATGTCGTCGGGGATCACGAAGTTGCGACCGCGCAGCGCGGCCATGGCCTTCCCGCAGTTCAACAACGCGATGCCCGCCCGAGGAGAGCCGCCGACCAAGATATCGTTTGATCGCCGCGTAGCCTGGACGAGTTCGAGGATGTACGGGAACACCTTCTCCTCGACCACGACCTGCTGCACTTCCGCTTGGGCGGCTTGAAGCCCCGCGACATCCACCACGGGACGGATGCCGACATCCTCCAACCTCTGCGGCCGGAAGCCGGCGTGGTGCCGACGCAGTACATCGAGTTCGACATCGGGCGCGGGATAGTCGATGATCACCTTGAGGAGGAAGCGATCCTGCTGGGCTTCCGGGAGCGGATACGTTCCTTCGAAGTCGATCGGGTTTTGGGTCGCGAAGACGATGAACGGAGGCGGGAGCTTGTGCGCCTCGCCGTCGATGGTCACCTGACGCTCCTCCATCGCTTCGAGCAGCGCGGCCTGCGTCTTCGGCGGCGTGCGGTTGATTTCGTCGGCGAGCAGGATGTTCACGAACACGGGTCCCTTGCGGAGTTTGAACTCCGCATCTTTGGGATCGAAGATGCTCGTGCCCACGACATCGCTCGGCATCAGGTCTGGCGTGAACTGGATCCGCCCGAACTCGAGCCCCAGCGTCTTGGCGAGCGTCCGCACCAGAAGTGTCTTCGCTACGCCCGGAACGCCCTCCAACAACACGTGGCCGTTCGCGAGAATCGCGACCAGCGCCTGTTCGATCGGGCGCTCTTGACCCGCGATCGCCTTTCCAACTTCGGCGCGGATTGCCGCACCCAGGGCCTCCACCGTCATGGGTGCGAGGGTACCGCACCCGCCGGGTTCGAAGTTGCGGTAAAACCTTGATCCATGAGTCAGCCGTACGATCGCATCTTCAACTTCTCCGCCGGACCCTGCACCTTGCCCGTCGAGGTACTCGAAGAAGCGCGTGATGGCATGCTCAACTGGAACGGCTCGGGCATGGGCGTGATGGAGATGAGCCACCGCGGCAAGGTGTTCGAAGGCATCTTCCAGCAGACGAAGGCGTGGCTGAAGGAACTGGCCGGTGTGCCGGACAACTATCAGATCCTCTTCCTGCACGGCGGCGCGACCCTCCAGAACACGATGGTGCCGATGAACCTGCGGGCCGACGGTCAGACTGCGGACTACGTCGTTACCGGCGCCTGGGGCAAGAAGTCGTACGAGGCCGCTGCCCTGCTCGGCCCAACGAACAAGGTGTTCGACGCGAAGGCGGAAGGCTACCGAAGCGTGCCGGACTTGGAGGCGATTCCGATCTCGCCCAACTCAGCCTATCTTCACTTCACGAGCAATGAGACCATCCAGGGCGTCGAGTTCTTCTCCGATCCCGTAGTTTCGGCGCCGCTTGTGTGCGACATGAGTAGCGACATCCTCTCGCGACCCCTCGACGTCAGCCGGTACGGGCTGATCTACGCGGGTGCGCAGAAGAATATGGGCCCGGCCGGGGTGGCGCTCGTCATCGTCCGTGAAGACCTGCTCGAGCGCACTCCCGCCCACATGCAGCCGATGCTCGATCTGAAGCTGATGGCCGAGAACGACAGCATGTACAACACTCCGCCGTGCTGGTCGATCTACATGTGCGGGTTGGTTTACAAGTGGATGCTAAAGGAAGGCGGACTCACCGTCTTCCGCGATCGAAACCGCGAGAAGGCAGCTGTGATTTACCGCGCGATCGACGACTCCGAGGGATTCTTCAAGGGTCACGCCGATCCGTCGGCGCGCTCCATCATGAACGTGACCTTCACCCTGCCGAGTGAAGAATTGACCGAGGCGTTCCTGAAAGGAGCCAAGGCGCACCAGCTGGATGGCTTGAAAGGTCACCGATCGGTGGGCGGTTGCCGCGCCAGCATCTACAACGCGTTCCCGCTCGAAGGATGCGAGGTACTCGCGGGCTACATGCGCGACTTTGCCGCGAAGAACGGCTGAGCGTTGAGCAAGTTCAATCTCCCCTCACGTCGTTGTGCGGGGAGATCGAACCCAATCGACGACTAGCGGCGGCGTCGACGGAGCAAACCAACCACTCCTAACCCGATGACGGCCCATGTCGCTGGCTCCGGAACGACTGCCAGATCGCCTCTACCCGCGTTGAAGTTGGGAAGGATGTTTGGCGTTAGCGGAGTCCTTGCCGGAAGCGGCAAGACGTAGGTGTTCAGGTCGTCGGTGAGATTCACGTCCATGGCGATTGCGCGCCCGGGTGATGTCTCGTCGAAGGCGAAGCCGGCGTTAAAGATGAAGCCCGGATTCTCCGGTTGATTGTCGGCGGCCACGAAGTTAACGGCACCAGTAGTTGGGTTCAGGAAGTGAAAGGCGTTCGCTTCCGCCACCCAAAGCATGCCCGTTGCGTCGTAGTCGAGATCGCAAGCATCGGAGATCGTGGTGTTGAGCGCCACCGAGGTCAGCAAAAGTGTTGAGACATCGATGGTCGCAATGTTCCAGGCCGTTCCTTGGAGGACATCGAGCGCATAGATCCGCCCGTTACGATACGTCGCGCCACGCATCGTTGTGCCTTGGTAGAAGGCGACCGATGTCGCGACTCCCATGCTGTCAAGCGTAACCAGCCGACTTCCTCCTGCTTCAAGCAGGAAGGCATAGAGATTTCCGTTTCCGTAGGACAAGCCGTCAGCGTTGACTTGGCTGCCATTGTAGGTCACCCAGCCGATATCATTGACGATACCGGTGGTTCCGTCAAAGGAGAACAAGCGCGTCGGCGCAACCGACGGCGCACCGGCTGTGGATTTGAGCCCGAAAACTGTACTCCCTGCCAAGATGCTCGAGGCCAACGGGAGTGCGAGCGCAAGGGTCAATAGGGTTTTCATGTGACACCTCTAGTGCTGAGGTTATCACGCTGGGCGGGCGAATTCCCGCAATTTTAGGAGCCATTGAGGCGAGCTTTACGCACCTAGCGGTGGGCGGCTTCGCGCTCGGGACCGGTCACCTGAACGGCGACGATCGAGTCCGCCATCTGCACGACCGTGTTCACCGGCGAGGCCCGAAGCTCATCGAGCAGCCGATCCATGTAGGCATCGTCCACCGGGCCGTAATACTGGTCGCCGACCTGGATCACCGGCGCGCGGTCGCATGCGTCGAGGCACTCGACCTCTTCCAGCATGAACTCGCCATCCGCCGTCGTCTCGCCGTGTCCGACGCCGAGCTTCGACTTCAGATAGTCCCACACGCGGTAAGCGCCGTTGACGTGGCAGCTGAGGCAAGTGCACACCTCGATCTTGTGGCGACCGGGGCGGTGGGCGGTGTTGTACATCGAATAGAACGTCGCGACGCCCTCGACTTCGGCGTAGCTGCGGTTCAGCCGGTAGGCGACCTCGGCCAGCGCCTCGCCATCGAGGAAGCCGCCGTACTCGCGCTGGGCAATCCAGAGCGCGGGGAGCACGCAAGCCTTCTCCTCGGGATAGTGGGTTCGCAGGGCGTCGAGCTCCTTCACCGCTGCCTCGCTGAATCGCAAGGTCAGTTCATCCCGTCGCGGGGGTTGAGGACGCTCGTTTACGCTACCGAGTTGCAGCAGTTCGCTCACGGGTGCAAGTGTACCAAAGCAGTCAAAGCTCCCCTCTCCTCGATAAGAATCGTCTTCGAGGAGAGGGGTTTGGGGCGTGGAGTTACCGGTTCGCGAAAACCCTTTCCAAAGTCTTCTCAAGCGCCGCTCCCCGCAGATCGCGAGACGTGGCCAAGATCTTGCCCGTGTCGCCATCGATCAGCAAGCAGAACGGGATACCTTCGACCGCGAACTGCATGCCGAGCGTCGTCTCCCAATACTTGCCTTCATAGATCTGGGCCCAAGGCATGCCCTTCTCGGCGGTGAACGACTTCACCTTCTCGGCCATGTTCGCTTGGTCGAAGCTGATGCCGAGGATGTCGAAGCCCTTGTCCTTGTACTTGTGATAAGCCGGGATCAGGTTGGGCAGTTCGGCGATGCACGGGCCGCACCAGGTTGCCCAGAAATCGAGCATCACGACCTTGCCCTTGTAGCTTGTGGGGAAGTTGATCGTCTTCCCGTCCATGGTGGTGGCGGTGAACTTGGGCACGTTCGCGCCGATGGAAAGGTCCGGCGGAAGCGGGATCTCGGCGACCGTCTCGGAGCTCTTCACCACCTTGAAGCTGCCGCCGTCGGGCTGAAGCTCATAGGTCGTGCCGCCGAAGTTGAACGGCTTGCCAAAGGAAACGGTCTCGGAGCGCCCGTCATTCTTGCCGTTCGAGTTACGGTCGACCCAAATACGGTTGTTGCCCGCCGCGGGACCGGCCATGGCGACGGTGTACGTGGACGAACCGAACGTGGCCTTGCCTTGGTAGCCGAAGTCGTAGTAGTACAGCAGAGTGTTCTTCAGCTGGGCACGCTGGGGATCGTTCTTGTCGAAGCGATACGCGCCCAGCGAAACCAGCTTGCCTTCGATCATGACCTGAATCGTGCCCCGGTGCATGGTGGAGTTGCCTTGAGTCTGCGCATTCCACACGGTAGCGGGATCGTTGGTCAGGTCCTCGTCGCCGTTCGCATCGACGTAGAGCTTGGCAGGGGCACCGGCGGGCTCATCGAGAATGAAAACGAACTTCTTGTCGCTAACTTGAATGACGCCGTACTGCGGTGCGGAGAGCCCGGCGGGAGCCTTCTTGACGAGAGTGGCATCGGCGGACATTTCGGCGCGGATTGGCACATAGCCGCCCATCTTAGCGGACATGCCCGAAGGGACTACGGTGAGTTGGGCGCCTTGAAGCGCCATGGCGGAGAACAACAGGCTGGTAATCATGTGGGCATGTTACCTTTCGTGCTGCCCGGATTCGTCGGTTTAGTTCGGGGGCTCGGGTTGGCTCGGATGAGCAAGGAATAGCTCGGATGGGAACCCGCCACGAGGCGCGCGGGGGCGTCGTACCGTTGTGACTCGACACCCGCGCCCACAACTCGCGAGCCACCCCGAGCGATCCCTACCGGTCGATCTCGCCGAGCACGATGTCGATCGAGCCGATGATCGCGATCACATCCGCGAGCAGTCGCCCTACCGCGAGCACTTCCAAAGACTTCAGGTTCATGAACGACGACGGGCGCTCGTGCCAGCGGTACGGACGGTTGCTGCCGTCGCTGATCACGTAGAATCCGAGTTCGCCCTTCGAGCCCTCGATGCCGGCGTAGGCTTCGCCA
>JANJUB010000081.1 GCA_024710805.1 Fimbriimonadaceae bacterium
AGACCGTTGACGGCGTTCGACCAAGCGTCGCCCGACCAGTTCTCCTTCTTCGGCTCGCCGGCCTTCGGCCGCTCGGTGAAGGTCACGTTGATCGTCGAGTAGCTGGCTTGGCTGCGCAGGGCTTTGCGTTGCGCATCCAGACTCTCGATCTGCTGCCGCACCGCACTCAGTCGCTCCTTGATCTCGAGCAACTCACCGACGCGCCGTGCGGCGCGCAGCATCGTCACGTAGGAGTCTTCTTCGGCTCGCATCACCTTGATCCGCGCCTCGATATCGGCGACTTCGGTCGTCACGTCGTCCGAGTTGGACTGATCCTGGACAACTTCGCCGAGCTTGCGCAAAGCAGCCAGCGACGACTCGAACGACTTCACCGGAACACGCAGAGTTGCGGTTGCGCTGGGGGTTGCGCCTTCCGACTTCGAGTGGTTCGTGCTTGTGGTGAATCCGCCGTTTGCCTTCGCGATCTGCTCGGCCTGAGCGAGCGCATCTGCGGCCGATACGACTTTGAGCCAGAGATTGGCGGTGCGGATCAGCAGGGGGTTGAGGAATGGGGCATCGACGATCGGCGCGGGTGCTGAGATACGGCCCGGAGCCTTATCTGCACCTCCCATTCCTCCACCGCCTCGCAACGTGGAGACATCGATGGCCTCCTCGCCGGTGGAACGCAGCGTCGACGCAGGCGCTTCCGCGGCTTTGCCAGCCGACATCTCGTTGAACACCGCGCTGTCGGCACCAACCATCGCGCCGCCGCCGGGACGCACCAAGTTGATCGCGACGACGGCAAGCGCGATCGCACCGCCCATGGTCACCCACTGGCCCAAGCTCCATCGCCGGCGCGAGCGCAATCGATCTAGCGTCTTCGCGGCTCCGGTCGGGGGAGTGTCGGGCGCCATGGCCTTCAGGGTCTCACTCATCGCTTTCATCAGTTCTGCCTCCTGGCGCAGGGCGGGGTCGGTGGCAAGCGCTTGTTCGACTTCCTGCGCCCGAGCGGTCTCGAGTTCGCCGTCCAGATAGGCTTTCAGGTCTTCGCGGATGTCGTTCATGCGGTTGCTCCTTCACCGAGGTGGCGGCGCATCTGAAGGAACGCGTGGTGCAGGCGGGACTTCACCGTGCCCACGGGGACGCCGAGGACATCGGCAATCTCTCCGTAGGCAAGCCCCTCGACCTCGTGCAGCATGACCACCTCGCGGTGGTCGTCACTCAATCTGGCGAGCGCATTGCGCAGAACCTCTCGGTTGACGAGGGTCGATTCGCCGTCAGGAGCGGGATCTGGGGTCCAAGCTCGCATCGTGTTCATCTCCAACTTGCGCCGTCGGGCGAGCTGGCGACACACATTGTTCGCGATGCCGAAGAGCCACGTTTCGATGCGTGAAGCTCCGGTATAGCCGCGAATGGCGCGCTGCGCGGTGATGAACGACTCCTGCGTCGCGTCTTCGGCGTCAGTCACGCCGATTCGGCGGGCGCAGAAGCGGTACACCGCCGAGTAGTGCTCAGCGGCGAGGGCGGCAAACGCCTCTCGGTCACCTCGTTGCGCGTTCCGTATCCGGTCGTCCATAGGTGCTCAACCCTGCGGTTTCGAGAAGTGAGTGTCCTAAGGACGCGGCAGGGTTCAAGCGATTTTCGGAAAACGGCGCGTTGGTGTTTGGCGCGTTGGTTGTTGTTGTTCGCTAGCCGTTCTTTCGCAGGTGGGCAAACTTCTCGCGGAACTTCTGCACCTTGGGTGCGACCACCGCCGAGCAGTAGCCCGCGTTGAACTTCATCTTCTCGGCCTCGGACGCCTTCTCGAAGCGGGCGAAGTAATCCTGGTGGTACGCCTCGGCCTTGGTGTAGTTGAGGAGCGGCTCGATCGTCGTCACGATCTTCGCGGGCCAGATGCCCTCCTTCGCGATCTCGGCCATGACATCTTCGGCGAGGCTCTTCTCGGCGGCGTCGCGGTAGAAGATGGCCGAACGGTATTGAGTGCCGACGTCCGGACCCTGGCGGTTCAGTGTGGTCGGGTCGTGGACGGTAAAGAAGATGCGCAGCAAGTCGCGAGCCGAGATGATGTCCGGCCGGTAGGTGATCTTGATGACCTCGGCGTGGCCCGTCATGCCCGATGTGACCATCTCGTATGTGGGGTTGGGCTCCTTGCCCCCCGCGTAACCGTTCTCGACATTCTCGACGCCCTTAAACTCCTCGAAGATCACTTCGATGCACCAGAAGCACCCGCCGGCAACGACCAACGTCTCGGTCTTGGCTGGCTTTTGAGCTTCGACCGTGGCGAACAACGACGCCACCCCTAGGGCGGCCAACAGCAACTTCGCGATGATCATGGATGACGATTCTACGTCGTAGCCTCCTCACTTGTTTGGATCAGCAGGTAAAACCGTCAGAATGGTGGCCCTCGTTTCTTGGATTGGACTCGCTATGACGACCACGGCACCGGCCGGGCAGATGCCGGCCCCGGTGTCGCGCGAACTTATCGGAGTGCGCAATCTCGCTCTCAGCCCGAACGGTGAGCAGCTTGCGTTCGTGTGGCGCGGCGATGTTTGGGTGGTGAACTCGGGCGGTGGCCGGGCTTTGCCGATCACCTCGAACGTCGAGATGGACGATTTCCCGGTGTGGTCGCCCGATGGCAAGTGGCTTGCGTTCGCGAGCAACCGCTACGGAAACAATGAGATTTATGTCGCGCCGGTCGACGGCGGGGAACCCCGCCGCATCACTTTCAACAGCGGTAGCGATGTTCCCTCCAGCTGGTCGCCGGATGGTAAGAGCATTCTGATGCGAACGTCGCGGGACGATCCGCACAACGGCATCTACGCGATCGATGTTCAGAACGGGCGAACGCGGCAGCTGTTCCTCGACATGATGCCGATCGGCTCGCCCGAACTCTCGCCCGACGGCAAGGAAGTGCTTTACACACGCCACTCAGGCTTCTCGTGGCTCCGTCCGCGATACCAAGGCTCGGGAGCATCCCAGCTTTGGCGATACGATCTCGCCACCAAGAAGCGGATCAAGATTCGAGATAACGGCCAGCAACATCTTTGGCCGCGCTTTGCCCCTGATGGCAAGTCGGTGTTCTGCGTGACCGTCACCGACAAGACCCCCAGCACGACCAACATCGGAAAGAGCATTGGCAAGATCGTCGATTCGGTTGAGCGCACCCCGAACGTGTATCGGGTTGGACTCGATGGGCGTGCGACCCGACTCACCAACTACGTCGGCTTCGCCGGCGCTCGCTTCCTTAGCGTGGGCGGAGATCGACTGGCGTTTGAGAACGATGGATCGGCCTATGTCATGAAGCCGGGCGAGTCGCCGACGCGGGTGTCGATCACTGCCAGCATCGACGACAAGACGGCGATGGAGGAGCGCCTCGTGCTCACCACGGGAATGGAAGACGGTGCGCTCAGCCCCAAGGGTGACCAGGTTGCCTTTGCCGTGCGCGGCGAACTCTGGCTGGTTCCGGTTAAGAAGGGCAAGGGGCCCAACGCGGACGACGCAACCCAACTCACCGACTATGCCGGGGTCGATGCCCAGCCGATTTGGCACCCGGACGGCAAGCACGTCTTCTTCGTTTCCGATCGCAATGGCGCCGAGCGGATCTTCCGCATGAACGTCGAAACCAAGGAAGTCACGCCGTGGGTGCGCGACGACTACGACCAGAGTCAGCTTCAACTCACGCCGGATAAGCGACACTTGACGTACTGGCTGGCGGGGCCGCAGGGCGGGTTGTTCAAGGTTGCGTTGACCGGTGGAGCTCCCGAGCGGCTCCTTGAGCGGCCCTGGATGACGGCCTACGCGATCTCGCCGGACGGACGCTATCTTGCCTACACACGGCTAACGCCGAACACCGGATTCAAGCCGTGGGACAACGGCTCGAACCTGTGGGTTAAGGACTTGGTTTCGGGCAAGCACCAAGCGGTCACCGAACTGAACGTTCAGCATTCGAGCCCGACCTGGTCGGTTGACGGGAAGTACCTGTACTTCGCGAGCAGCCGGTCGGGTGGCGGACTTTACGTCTTGCCCACGACCCAGGAGATTGCCCGGACCAGTGAGTTAGAAGTCAAGTTCGAAAAGCCGACCGCTCCGGTCAAGGTCGAGTTCGACTGGGAGGATACAGAAGACCGTCTGCGCCGGCGAGCCAGCGGATCGCCCTCCACGGTGATCGTGGATGACCCAACAACAGGTGACCTCTACTTCGGCACGGCTGCGGGCATCATTCAGGTCAAGTATTCCGACGTATCCGCCGACGAGGCGAGGGTCATCTCCGCGGGTCCGGTCTCCAGCCTCGGCCTGTCGGACGACGGCAACTCCCTCACGTTCTTGCGCAATGGCACGCTGAACGTGATGAACATCCGGCAAAACAACTTCCCGACGACGGCGGTCACGTTCCGCGCGGATTGGCTGCGCGACGTCGCTGAAGAGCGCAAAGCTGCTTACCAGCAGTTCTGGCGCATTTACAACCGCACGTTCTACGATTCGAACTTCCACGGGCGAGACTGGGTTGCCATTCGCGAGCGTTATCGCAAGCAACTCGATGGCGTCGGCCATCGCAATGAAATGGCGACGGTCATCAATATGCTGACCGGTGAACTCGAAGCCTCCCACGCGGAAGTCTCGCCGGCCCCGGGTAATCCGAGTGGTTCGAACACCGCACATCTCGGCTTCACGATCGACTACAGCTTTGCCGGTCCCGGTATCAAGATCAAGGAAGTTCCGCGCCGAACGCCGGGCTCTTATGCAAAGACCAAGCTGTCGCCGGGCGAGATCGTGACCGCGATCAACGGCCAAAAGGTCTCGGCGAACGAGCAGCTGTGGCGCGTGGTCGCCGACCAGACCGGACGCGAACTGAAGTTCGACGTGACCGGAACGGATGGAAAGACCCGGACGGTCTCCTATCGCGGTCTGAGTTCCGGCGAGTATTCGGGCATCCTGTATCGCAATCGGATCGACGATCGCCGCAAGTATGTGGAGGAGAAGTCGGGCGGCAAGTTCACCTATGTGCACATCGCTGGTATGGGCGGCGGCAACCTCGAGACCTTTAACCTTCAGGCTTGGCAGTACGCGCAGGGCAAGGAAGGTGTCGTGATCGACGTTCGGAACAACGGTGGTGGCAACATCGCCGACATCCTGCTCGACATGCTGGAGCGAAAGCCGCATATGCGCTATCAGTTGCGCGATGGCGACGAGATTCTCGGCCCCGGCACTTCGTGGGATCGGGCGACGGTCGTGATGCACGCCGAGACCAGCTTCTCGAACGCGGAGATGTTCCCGGCGGCCATGAAGTCGCTGGGCTTGGCCAAGTTGGTGGGTATGCCGACTCCGGGGTACGTGATCTACACGTCAGGCGGCCGTCTCGTGGATGGCACGAGCATTCGGCTGCCAGGAACGGGCGTGTACCGAGTGGATGGTACGCCGACCGAGAATCTCGGCCAGGAGCCAGACATCAAGGTCGATATCACGCCTGAGGAGTACTTCGTCGGCAAGGATCCTCAACTGGATAAAGCGATCGAGACCCTGATGCGCATGACCGGAAAGTAATGGAAGACGCTTCGTCGCATGTGACTCGGGACACGGTCAGCATTCTTGGCATTCCCGTGGACCGAGTCACGATGGACGAGGCGCTTTCGCGTATTGACGCGATGATCGCGAGCGGCACGCCGCATTTCGTGGCGACGGCCGATGCGAGCATGATCGTCGACGGTGTCGGGATTCCTGAGTTCGGCGAGTTGCTACGGGGGGCCGCTTTGGTGACCCCCGATAGCGCGGGCGTGCTGTGGGCGGCCAACCGCGCTGGGAAGCCGCTCGAGGGCAAAGTCAGCGGGGTCGATCTCGTCGATCAACTCTGTGCTCGCAGCGCCGAGCGGGGGTACCGGCTCTACTTTCTCGGTGCAGAACCTGGTGTCGCCGAAGAAGCTGCCAAGCAGTTAGCGGTCAGGCACCCGGGATGCAACATTGTCGGCACGCATCACGGCTACTTCAAGCCCGACGAGGATGCCGCTGTCGCCGCCGTGGTCGCCGAGGCTAACCCAGACGTGCTGTTCGTCGCGATGGGGATCCCGCGGCAAGAGTTCTTCATCCGTGACACGTTGCCGATCATCGGCGCGCGGGTGGCGATGGGGGTAGGCGGCTCGCTCGATGTGTACAGCGGAAGGGTGAAACGCGCGCCGATTATCTTTCGCCGGATGCGTATGGAGTGGTTGTGGCGGCTGATCCTCAACCCACGAAAGTGGCGCAAGGTGCTCAAGCTGCCGCAGTTCGTGCTGATGGTGATGAAAGGGCGATGAAGATTTATACGAAGACAGGTGACGACGGAACGACCGGGCTGGTTGGGGGAACTCGGGTCGAAAAGACCCATGCGCGGATGGTCGCCATCGGCGAGGTCGATGAGCTGAATGCGGCGCTCGGTTGGGTCCGTGCAGCGGGCTTGCCGGAGGATATCGACCAGGCGCTCGCTTCCGTTCAATCACGGCTTTTCGATCTAGGTGCCGAGCTAGCGACGCCTCAGGGGTCCAAGTTTGACAATGCAAACCTAAGCGATTCTGACGTAAGCGCCCTCGAGCAGTGCATCGATGCCTGGGAAGCCGAACTGGCACCGCTGGCCAACTTTATCCTGCCCGGAGGGTCCGAGGCCGCGGCCCGATTCCATATCGCACGGAGCGTTTGCCGGCGGGCTGAGCGGGCCGTGCTGATGTTTCACCACGACGTGCCGCAACGAGACGTTGCGCTCGCGTTTCTCAACCGTCTATCAGATACGCTGTTTGTGGCGGCGCGAACGGTCAACCATCGTTTGGGCGTCGAAGATGTAAAGTGGATGCGGGGGTAATGGGGAAATGTTGATGATCAGCTTGGTATTGGCCGCTCAAGGCGGGGCTCCGGCGAGTGCCCAGGGGAACGAAGCGGCGGCGCTGGTCTCGAAGATGCTCGCGTATTACAACGACGCGAAGACGTTTGCGGGCACGATCCGGATGGTCCAGACCGCAGGCAACAAGCAAGCCATCGTCACCACCGAACTTCAGGCGGAACTGCCGGCCAAGCTTTATCTCCGTCAGGAACT
>JANJUB010000088.1 GCA_024710805.1 Fimbriimonadaceae bacterium
ACCGCGAGCACTTCCAAAGACTTCAGGTTCATGAACGACGACGGGCGCTCGTGCCAGCGGTACGGACGGTTGCTGCCGTCGCTGATCACGTAGAATCCGAGTTCGCCCTTCGAGCCCTCGATGCCGGCGTAGGCTTCGCCAACCGGCGGATGGAAGCCCTCCGTATACAGCTTGAAGTGGTGGATGAGCGACTCCATCGACGTGTCCAGCTCATGTCGCGGGGGCGGCGCAATCTTGCGGTCCGAGGTATTCCAAGGTCCTTCCGGCAATCCATCGATCGCCTGCTGAAGGATCTTGACCGACTCCTTCATCTCCGCGATGCGGACCAGGAAGCGATCGTACACGTCGCCGCGGGAGCCGACCGGAATCTGGAAGTCAAACTCGTCGTAGCACGAATACGGATTGCTCTTGCGCAGGTCCCACGGAATCCCGCTCGCTCGGGCAATCGGTCCCGAGCAACCCATTTCCAGGGCTTGCTTACCGGTCAGGACGCCGACGTCAAAGGTCCGTTCCTTCCAAATCGGGTTCTCGACCAGCATGCTCTCGACGACTCCGAGCTCCTTAGGGAACGTGGCGAGGAACTCTCGAAGCTTGACATCGAAGCCCTCGGGCATATCGCCGCGCAGCCCACCCGGCACGATCCAAGAGGGCATCATCCGAACGCCCGAGAACATTTCGAACATGTCGAGGATGGCCTCTCGCTGAGTCCAGATGTAGAAGAACGGCGTCATCGCTCCGAGATCCAAGCCGTGGGTGCCTAGCCAGACGCAGTGCGAGGCGATACGCGAGAGCTCGGCGAGGATAACGCGCAGATACTGCCCGCGGCGAGGGATCTCACATCCCAGCAACTTCTCGATGGCGAGCGCATGGGCCAGGTTGTTGCCGTTCGCGTTCAGGTAGTCCATGCGGTCGGTCATCACGACGCATTTGTGATACTGCTGATACTCGGCTTCCTTCTCCATGCCCGTGTGCAGATAGCCGATGACGCACTTGCACTGGACGATGACTTCGCCTTCGAGTTCGCAGATCACGCGGAGAACGCCATGGGTCGAGGGGTGTTGGGGCCCCATATTGACGACCATCGTGTTCTCGCCGGTCCGCTGGAAGACCGTTTCCGTCGTTGGCATGAAGGACTGGGTGGACATAGCAAAGAGGGTGGATGAGCCTAACTCATCCACCCTCGAATGTTACCCGTGTATGGGGTTGGCTTTAGCCCGCGCCTCCGGCAACCGGCTTGCTCGGGTCAGAGTTCAACATGAAGTACGGCTTGAACTTATCGCCTTCCTTCACGAAGATGAACGAGTAGGCGAAGTCGGGCGCGACCGCGATCGAGGCCGAGCCATCTTCCGACTTGAACTCGCCCGGCGACACCGAGTATCGCTTGGTTTCGCTGCTGAGATCCACCTTCGTATTGCCGCTCATCACGGTTGCCTTTTGGCCTTCGACGTAGCCGTTCTCGTCAATGAACGCAACCGTCAGATTGTCGAGATCTTTGGGGAGCCGCATTTCGCTACTCACCACGGTCACCTTCTTATTTGGCCAAACGACGGCGGTGTGGCCCTCGCCTGACACAATGGTGGCCTTCAGGTCGATTTTCTCTCCGGCGATATCGATCACAAACGACTTCTCACCTTCACCCGCCGGGTTCATGAGGCCACCCTTGCCCGGCGCGATGTTGTTGTTCATCGGGCGCTTGGTGTGGTCGGTCAGAGTGACCGGCTTGTCGGTGAGGTTGAGCACCCTCAGGTATCCGGGTGCCGGGCGGTTGCGAGCTCGGTCTAGAGCTGCTTGCTCCTTCGATTGACAGCCAACGCCAACCAGCATCAGAGAAATGGCAGTGAGTGCAAAGACGACGCGATACATGGTTGCCCCAAGATAGCACATATAAAGCCGAAATGGGAACACCCCAGTGGAGCGTTCCCAAAATCGGTCACGTGTCCGAGGTTCCTTATTGCGGAACGGACGGATTTGCGGTGCCCGCGTTCGTGCTCGAAGCAGGCTTTGACGTATCAGCCGACGTCTCAGCAGCCGGCAGGTTGGTCGTTGCCTCTTCTTCGCTGGAGCCGCCACCGCAGCCGACCAGCAACATCGAGAACAACGTGAATGGAACAAGCCATCGAAGATTCTTCATGGATGAGATTTACCTCCTGTAAATGAGACGGCCCCACCCCATAAAAGGGATGGGGCCATTCCCTCAACTAGCGAGTATATCCTAGTTGAACTCGTAGTCCGGACGGAACAGCCACGCATGGCAACCGTTCCACCAGTAGTACTCCGAAGCTCCGTTCGGCTGGTACTGGGTCATCGGATCGGTTCGCCAGTCGGTGTTGTTCGGAGCGAGGGTCGCGCCGACCTTTCGGAACTTGGCATGTCCGTCGACGAACGACCAGTTCTGGCCCTTCTTGAACATCCAGTAGGACGTCACGAGGTTGCCAGGGCCGCTGCCGTAGGCGTAGAACATGGCGCCCGTGCCACCCGTCTGACCGGCGACACAAGCCGTGCCGCGCGGCTGGTAGACACAAACGCCGGTCGCGCCGACCGCACCGGTGCAGTCGATGGCCGGGTTGGCAAAGCCCCAACCCTTAACCGAGACGGCGCCATTGGCACCGGTCAGAAGCGGGCTGTTGGCGGGCGAAGCGACACCCGTCGCCGAGTAGGCGTGCAGAAGACCGTTGTAGGCGTAGGTGGTGTCCCACTGTCGCTTACCCGCCGCGATCGGCGTGGTGTTCTGATACTCCCACTTGCGCAGCGAGCTGCTGGCGAGCATCTCCTGGTTCTTGACGTACGGCTGCGTCGAGTTCATGAAGAATGTCTGCGAATAGAACGCGCGGGCAGCGGGGTTGGACGGGTTCGCCCAGTCGTGCGGCGCGTACTTGCTCCAGTTCCAGCCATGGTAGCCGGAGACCGGATCGATGCCGTGTCCCAGCGGGAACACGTCGTCGGTGTCCGTGGTGTAGATGGCGGTGGCCGTGGCCAGCTGCTTCACGTTGGACAGGTCAGCGATCGCCTTCGCGGCTTCCTTCGCCTGGGCGAAGACCGGGAAGAGGATGGC
>JANJUB010000092.1 GCA_024710805.1 Fimbriimonadaceae bacterium
ATAGGTCATCAAGGCTCCATACCGACCTAGGCGTTTTCACGGGAGACTCCGTCTCCCTTCCCGCCACCCTCGCAGTGTGGCGGACTCTAACGTCTTGCTGGCAACGCCACCCAACGACACCTGGGTCAGCTTGACGCCGCAATCGAAAGTGTATGTCTCGGTCATCCCATTCACCGTCCGCGATGCGTGATTTCCGTTCGCATCATACGCATACGACGCCGAATACCCGCTGCGGGATTCATCCAGAAGCATGTTGATCATCGAAGCTGAGAGCGGATGTCAACTCCTTTCGCTGAATGTCAGCGTCCAGATCATCCCATTCGGCCCAAAGAGCGTACAACTGCTTGGCATGATTATCAGCCTGATCCCAATTACTCCATATGATCGGGGCCAACCGCTGCAGGAACTCTCTGGAAGTCATACCTTGGCTTATGAGCAGGCTCGATAAATACGCCACAACATGCGACAGGGCTTCAGTTACTCCAATGGAGCCGTTCAGAGGGTGTCTCTTGCTTAACCATAGTCTAAGAACTCCATACTGCTCTTCGATGCGTACATCGCTTGCCGTGAAGCTGGCGTATTCCTCGAAATCGCCATAACTCAAGAGTAGAGATCCAATGGGCACCGCGTCCCCTGGCTGCAATACTTGAAGTTCAACGAGGGAGGCAGTCTGTTCTAACGTTATCATTCATCTGGTCGGCTGGGAGACAAGCCGCCTTTCGGCTGCGCCCACAACCTTCATCATACAGGGTCGACCCCGCAATGTCAAGGTGAGGGTGAGCGCGGGCTCGGGACGCGCTGACCGTAGTCAAACCATCGGGGCACGAAGGCATCCCCGCGCCTCGTGATCTCGCCTAACTCACGTGTTTGCTCTCCCTCCCCAACCCCTCCTCCCGACAAGCCGGGACTCGGAAGCTCTCGCCGGAGCGAAAGAGAGGGCTTTTTGGGTTTACAACACAGACACGTGTCTACCTTTTCTCGTGTATGATGAAGGAGGACGCATGAGAGACCCGACGCCGCAGGTTTGGATCGAACGAAGGGCCAAGCTGTTCGAGGCGGGCGAGTATCCCGACAAGGGAGTCACCGTCACCGAGGGCCACCTGGCCCTTATGCACGCGAACTTCGACGCCCCGGTGCCGCTGCTCATCGAGCACGAGGAATCGCCCCTGGAGCTGGGTTTCCTCAGCGCGGTCGAAGTCGTCGATGGCGAGCTATTTGGCACGGTGCGGCTGACCCCCGAGGCGAACGCGCTGGTGGAGCGATCCGGGGCAAGTGCCCTATCGCTGGGGCTGAGTCCCGAGCTGGACAAGATCCGCGAGGTGAGCCTCGTTCGACGGCCCCGCGTCGCCGACGCGCGGTTGTTCTCGGGCGTGTGCTTTGAAGCACCGCTCGGCGACACCGAAACGCTCGAATCGAAGTACACGGCGCTCGAGGCGCAAGTCCGACGCGACAACGCGCAACGGCAGGCGGAGGCGCTCGTGACCACGGGGCGGCTGACGCCCGCGCAGCTTCCCTTCGCGCTCGCTCTGCTCGGGACCACCGACACCGTCACGTTCGACGGAACGCGGGTTCCGGTGGGGCAGGTGCTGATGCGGCTGCTGGAGGCCCGTCCCGCGCAGCCGATGACTCAGGAGATCGCCCCCGCGTCGCCGGCTCCCGACTTCTCCCACGTGCTGATGCTGCCCGAGGAAGCCGAGTTCTATCGGCGCTACTTCCCTGACATCAGCCTCGACCAGATCGCCGCCAAGCGCGGCTCGACCGACCGGAGGTGACATGGCCGCATTGACCACTGCCTACGAGACCTTTGAGAAACCAGGGCTCGTCATTTCGTACAAGATTTCTGCCGAAAAAGTGTATAAAGGTGGGCTCCTCGGAGTCAACGCCAGCGGATTCGCGGTGCCGATGAACCACGCGACCGCGAACCTCAAGTTCACGGGCGTAGCCAACGAAACCATCGACAACTCGGCGGGCAATGCGGGCGACAAGAACGTGAACGTGACCAAGTCGGGCACGTTCGTGTTCAAGGCCGCGTCAGGCTTCACGCCCGCCCAGGCCGATGTCGGCAAGGAGGTCTACGCCAACACCGATTGGGAAGTGCAGATCAGCACCGGTGGCCTGACGAACTCGGTCAAGGTCGGCCGGATCGTCGCCCTTGAAACGACCTCGACCGGCGCCACCGGCGTCCGGGTCCGCATCGACGACTACACGCAATAGCGCCAAGGAGGATTCATGCCGCTCACGAAAAGCGATATTCCCGATCTCTTGTTGCCCGGACTTCGGGCCGACTTTGCCGCCGCCTACCAGGCGGAACTGGATAACAGTGTCACCGAGCGCCTGGCGACGGTGATCAACACGACGCAGCCGATTCAGAAGTATCCGTGGCTTGGCGCGGTGCCGCCGCTCCGCGAGTTTGTGGACGAGCGCCGACCAAGCGGACTGGCCGCGTATGCGGTGAGCATCGAGGACAAGGTGTTCGAATCTACGATCGCGGTCGACCGCAAGGCGATCGAAGACGATCAGCTCGACTTGATCCGGCTGCGCATCCGCGATCTGGCGTACCGGATTGCCCAGCACCGCCACCAGATGGTGGTCGAGGCGCTGAGCGCAGGATTCTCGGCAACGGCGTACGACGGGGCGTCGTTCTTCAGCACCACGCACCCGCTGCCCGACGGTTCGAGCTACTCGAACCGCGGAACCGGCACCCTCTCGGATACGACGCTGGCCGACGCCATCTCGCAGATGATGCTGGTTCCGGACGACACCGGGATTCCCCTGGGCATCTTGCCCGACACGCTCGTGGTCGGGCCGAAGAACCAGTGGACCGCGCTGGAGCTGGTGGAGAGTCAGACCGTCGTGAACAAGTCCGGCGACTTTGTATCGAACTACGCGAACGTGTTCCACGGGCGGCTGCGGGTTGTCGTTAGCCCGTTCCTGCGCGACGCCTCGGACGACTACTGGTTCTTGCTCGACACGAAGCGCCCGGTGCGGGGCCTGATCCTGCAGCAGCGCAGCGACGTACCGGTCGAGTTCAACGCGATGGAGTCGCACAACAGCGAGTCGGGCTTCATGCGCGATCGCTACCTGTACGGGGTGCGGGCGCGCTACAACGTCGGCTACGGCTTGTGGCAGGCGGCGTACGGGGCGGTGCTGTAGTGTTCGAGTCGTGGACCGAGCTGTTCGCCCTGTTGGGGTCATTTGTGGCCTCGGCGCTGGCGCTCGTGCGGTTTGCGCTGGTCCAGCATCGCTCGATGCTGGACCGGTTCATGGCGTTCATCGTGGACGCCCAAACCCGGCAGATCGAGACGCAGGACCGGTTCGAAGGCGCACTCGATCGTCTGACCGAGAACGTGCGCGAGAACTCGACGCTGCTGACGAGGATCGCGGAGAGGATGTAGTCCGGGAGCGGATGTCGGATGTCGAGTGTTGGATGTTGCTGGAGCCAGATTGCGGCTTTGTCCGACTCAGAGATGAGCGCTACCCGAGTCCAGCGACATTCGAGATCCCACATCCCACATCCGACACTCCAATCTCTACCAAGAAGCTATGCCCATCACCATCACCCGAGCACGAGTCAAAGAGAAGTGCAACATCAGCGTCACGACCTACGACGCGACCATCGACAACCTGATCGCCGAGTTCACGCCGGTGATCGAGACGACCCTGCAAACCGCGGCGCTGGATGACTCTGGTCTATCCGCCACGTTGACCCTGGGAGCGACCGAAGTCGTCTGCGGTGAGCTTCTCGCTCAGCTACGTCGGCAAGAGAATGCGCTGCCGCCAACGGCAGAAGCATGCGGATGCCGAGCGTTCGACCCGACCGATCCAAGTCGGCTAGTCCGGCGAGGTTGGAGCCGCTTGCGGCCCTACCTCCTCGTGGATTGGCCGTTCCGCGTGGCGACCGGAGTTCGAACCGGGGCCACGATGAAGCCCGTGGAAGAGCCCCTCTAAACAGCGCTCGGGGCCTTCGGCTCCGAGCGAAGGCACCCGACCGCGCTTGTTGGGGAACCGGGGCAAACGTGGACGGGTTCATGGAAAGTTTTATGCCCATAAAACTTCGGACAGCACGCAAAACGGCGGACGTGGCAAGATAAGTCGGATATGGTCCTATGAAGGTTGCTGTTTTAGCTGAATCCGCCGTCGGCGAACGTCGTGTCGCCCTAGTACCTGAAGTGGCGGGGGCACTCGGCACCAAGGGATTTGAGATACTCGTCCAGTCGGGCGCCGGCCAACCCGCCGGATCCACCGACGAGGAGTACGCCGCCGCCGGAGCCAAAGTCGTCTCGGCCGCGGAAGCGGTCGCCCAGGCCGACTTGATCCTCCGCGTGGTCCTCGACTCATCCTCTGCTCCTCCCGAGCTCGGCCAAATGCGAGCCGGCCAGGCGCTCATCGCGTTCCTCAACCCGACGGGCAACTTGGATCTGGTCCAGAAGTTTGCCGCGCAAGGGGTGAACACCTTCGCGCTCGAGCTTATTCCCCGCATCACCCGAGCCCAGAGCATGGATGCGCTGAGTTCGATGAGCACGATCGCGGGTTACAAGGCGGCGTTGCTCGCGGCCAACCATCTTCCCAAGTTCTTCCCGATGCTGATGACCGCGGCGGGCACCCTACCTCCCGCAAGGGCGCTCATCATCGGCGCCGGCGTCGCTGGTCTCCAAGCCATCGCGACCTGCAAGCGACTTGGAGCGATCGTCGAAGCGTTCGACGTGCGGCCCGCGGTCAAGGAGCAAGTCGAGAGCCTCGGCGCTCGGTTCGTCGAGCTCAAGGTCGCGTTGGACGACGCCGAAGACGCTTCGGGTTACGCCAAAGAGGTCTCGGCCGACACGCATGTCGCCGAGCTTGAGCTGATCGCGACGCGCATGGCTAAGAACGACGTGGTCATCACCACCGCGCTCATCCCCGGCAAGCGCGCCCCGATCCTCATCACCCGAGACATGGTCGGCAAAATGCCGCGCGGCTCGGTAATCGTTGACTTGGCGGCACCGGCGGGCGGCAACTGCGAAGCGACCGTACCGGGCGAGACCGTGGTCGATCAGGGAGTGACGATCATCGGCGCAACCAGCTTGCTCTCGGACATGGCGACCGACGCCAGCCGAATGCTCAGCAAGAACATCTACGAGTTCATCATGAACCTCGCCCCCGAGGGAGAGATGAAGCTCGATCTCGAAGACCAGATTATCCGCGACACGTTGGTGACCCACGAGGGCAAGGTCAATCACGAACCTACCCGCCTGGCCATCGAACGAGGAGGTGCCGCTTGAACGACCTCGCCACGCTGATCCCCATCATCACCATCTTCATCCTCGCCATCTTTGTCGGGCTCGAGGTCATCGCCAAGGTGCCTCAGACCCTTCACACCCCGCTCATGTCGGCGACGAACGCCATCCACGGCGTCATCCTCGTCGGCGGCTTGCTGATTCTCGGCAAGGCCGAGGACTTCGGCATGATTGCCCTAGGGTTGGCGGCAGTGGTCTTTGGAACGCTGAACGTGGTTGGCGGCTTCGTCGTCACGGACCGGATGCTTGAGATGTTCAAGACTAAGAAACGGGGAGGCAGCAAGTGACGCTCCAAATGATCGACATTGGCTATCTCTTCGCGGCGATGGCGTTTATCTTTGCACTCAAGCTCATGAACTCGCCGCTGACGGCGAAGAAGGGCAACCGAGTCGCGATGATCGGTATGGCGGTGGCTCTTGGAGTCACGCTCTTCGCGCCCAGTATCAAGCCGCAGAATTTCATCTGGATCGGCATTGGTCTGGCGATCGGCTTCGTTGGCGGCTACTTCCCTGCCAAACGCGTTCAAATGACGGCGATTCCGCAGATGGTCGCCCTGCTCAACGGCTTGGGCGGCGGTGCGGTCGCCCTGGTCGCTTTGTTTGAGTTCCTCGAGGCCAATCACTTGGGCCACACGGGGGCAAGTGTCCAAAGCGTAACGACCGTGCTCAGCGCGATCATCGGGTCGATCAGCTTCGCCGGAAGCATGATCGCATTCGGCAAGCTGCAGGAGATTCTGCCGGGCCGCCCAATCGGCTTTAAGGGCCAACAAGGATTCAACCTTGCGCTCGTCATCTTCATCGCCGCGTTGTCGCTCGCGATGCTCGCTTTCGGCCAAACAAATGTCGCGCTGTTCATCGCCTTGCTGGCGGCGTCGCTGGTGCTTGGTCTGACCGCAGTCATGCCGATCGGCGGCGCGGACATGCCGGTCGTCATCTCGCTGCTCAACTCCTTCACGGGATGCGCGGCGGGCCTCGCCGGATTCGTTCTCAACAACAACGCCCTGCTCATCGGCGGTGGCTTGGTCGGCGCGAGCGGCTTTATCCTTACGCTTCAGATGTGCGTAGCGATGAACCGATCGCTCGCGAACGTTCTGTTCAGCGGGATGGGATCCATCGTCGCCGCAACTGGAGACGCCTCCAAGCCGCAGAAGCAGCCCAAGAGCTACTCGCCGGAAGACGTGGCGATCCTCCTCTCGAACGCGAACAGCGTGGTCATCGTGCCGGGATACGGCATGGCGGTCGCACAGGCCCAGCACCAGGCGAAGGAACTCGCGGGCAAGCTGATGGCCATGGGCGTCGACGTAAAGTACGCCGTCCACCCGGTCGCGGGACGCATGCCCGGCCACATGAACGTGCTCCTCGCCGAGGCCGATGTTCCTTACGAGCAGCTTTATGAACTCGAACAGATCAACCCGCTGTTCCCCGAAACAGACGTTGTCTTGGTCGTTGGCGCGAACGACGTCGTAAACCCCGCGGCGCGCTACGACAAGACCAGCCCCATCTACGGAATGCCCATCCTCGACGTCGACAAGGCCCGCACGGTCATCGTCAGCAAGCGCTCGATGAATCCAGGCTTCGCGGGCGTCGAGAACGAGCTGTTCCTCAACGACAACACGGTGATGGTGTTCGGCAACGCCAAGACCACCATCGCAAAGATCAGCACCGCGCTCGATCAATATTGAAATGACGAACCTCGATATCGCTCAACAAGTTCGGCTCCGGCCGATCGATGACATCGCCTGCTCCGCCGGCCTCTCGGAGGAGGATTTTGAACCCCTAGGACGCACCAAAGGCAAACTCACCGACGCGGGTATCCAGCGACTCACCTCGGGCACGAAGACGGGCAAGCTGATCTTGGTGTCGGCCGTCAACCCCACTCCCGCCGGCGAAGGCAAGACCACCGTGTCAGTCGGCCTGGCCCAGGGTCTGTGCCAACTCGGCAAGCGGGCGATTCCCGCGCTTCGCGAGCCCGCGCTTGGCCCCGTCTTTGGCGTCAAGGGCGGCGCGACCGGCGGCGGCTACAGCCAGGTGTTGCCCATGGAGGACATCAACCTGTTCTTCACCGGCGACTTCCCCGCCATCACCTCGGCCCACAATCTGCTTTCGGCGATGCTCGATGCTTCGCTCCACGCGGGTAACCCGGTCGGCATGGATCTCCGCTCGATCTGGTGGCCCCGGACGGTCGACATGAATGACCGCGCACTGCGCGAGATCGTGGTCGGTTTGGGCACGGGCAATGGTCCCGCGCGGGGCGAGCGCTTTGTCATCACCCCCGCCAGCGAAGTCATGGCGGTTCTGTGTTTGGCGCGCTCGCGAGCGAGTCTCAAGGAGCGTCTGCAGAGGATCATTGTGGCCCTGGACAGCCAAGGGGCGCCGATTACTGCCGGAATGCTGGGCGCGGCTGGCTCGATGGGTGCGCTCCTCAAGGACGCGATCCGTCCGAATCTCGCGCAGACCGTCGAAGGCGGTCCGGCCCTGATCCACGGCGGTCCATTCGGCAACGTGGCCCACGGCTGCTCGTCGGTTCTGGCCACCCGGTGCGGCATCCACATGACGGACTACCTGGTTACCGAGGGCGGCTTCGGCAGCGACCTCGGCGGCGAGAAGTTCCTCAACATCGTGACTCCGCAGCTCGGCAAGACTCCGGACGCGATCGTCCTGGTGGCGACGGTGCGGGCACTGCGACACCACGGCGCGGGCGACTTGGTCGCAGGTTGCGCGAACCTCGGCCAGCACATCCGCCACCTGCGCTCCTACGGGCCACCGGTGGTCGTGGCGATCAACAAGTTCGCCGACGATACGGTCGAAGACTTGAAGGTGATCGAGGATTACGCTCTGGCCCAAGGGGTCGAAGCCGTGGTCGCTGATCCGTGGATGAGCGGTGGTAAAGGATGCGTGGACTTGGCAGCGAAGGTTGTTTCCGTCACCTCCGAGACCTCGAACTTCAACGGCGTCTATCACGCCGACGACGACATCGAAACCAAGCTGCAGAAGCTGGTCACTCGGGTCTACGGCGGCAAGGGCGTGACCTACTCACGCGCCGCCGAAAAGCGGCTGAAGTGGGCGACCGATCATGGCTACGGCAAGCTGCCGGTGTGCGTGGCGAAGACGCAGATGAGCCTCAGCGACGATGCGCGTCTGGTGGGCGCGCCGTCCGGGTTCGATCTGCATGTTCGCGAACTCCAGGTTTCGGCGGGTGCGGGCTTCGTGGTTGCGGTCTGCGGCGACATCATGCTCATGCCCGGCATGGGCAAGACGCCCGCCGCGATGCGGATTGACATCACGGACGAGGGTGTGATCACCGGGCTGAACTGAGCAGGCAGTCAGAAGTTGGCAGTTGGCAGTTGGCAGCTGCTAACTGCCAACTGCTATCTGCTAACTGCTGACTCCTAACTCTCCAGCATCCCCCGCACCTTCGCGTGAATCTCATCGCGGATGCGGCGGACGACTTCGATGTCTTGGCCAGCGGGATCGTCGAGACCCCAATCTTCGGTGACTAGGAACTTGGTCGGACAGGCTTCGGCGTCCACTCCGCAGCCCATCGAGACGACGTGATCCGCCCAGGTGACAAGTTCGGGCGTGAGCAGTTTGGGCTCTTGCGAACTCATGTCGATCCCCAGCTCGGCCATCGCGGCGACCGCGACGGGATTGAGGGTTCCCGCACCCAAGGTCCCGGCAGACTTCGCCTCCCCACGCCCCTCCGCGAGATGGTTGAAGAACGCCTCGGCCATCTGTGACCGGCCGGCATTGTGGACGCAAACGAAGAGGACACGCACCTGAGGATTGTGACGCGTGGAATCTGGGGATTGCAGATCGCAGATTTCACGACGTGCATCACCCCATCCCGGTTCACTTCGCTCACCGTCCTTCCCCTGCCAGGGGAAGGTTCATCTTCCTCCCAGGGGAGGTTCTTCGCGCTCCGCGCGAAGAGGTGGGGTGAAAGCGACTGAAGTTCGGGCCCGTGGCGACAATCTTGGGCTCCCCAAAAGCGAAAGCCGACCTCGAGAAGGGGATCACTTCTCGAAGGCCGGCAGAGATCGGAGGTCAGTTCGCTCTCGGGTCCTTGCTCACCCGATGTACCCAATGCAACAAGCGGCCGGATCGAGAAGTTCCCTTAGGTCAGAGAATCCCCACTTCCACTTGGGCGGTTCCATCGGATCGAGACCAGACCTACGCTCATCGGCAAGGTACCGGGTGATGCTCGCCGGCGTAAGTGCCTGACCGATGCGGTAGTAGGGGATCATGGGAATGCCCTCAGATGTCATCAACTTCGCGATCTCATCCCAGCGTTCACGGTAGTCGTCACGCCGGGCTACAAGGGCCATGGTGAGTTCAGCGTCATCCACGAGCCAGCCGCGGGGTGTATGGTAGAGCGGAATCGTGACGGTGACTGGCTTGCCGCGCTTCGTCTCCTCGTCAAAGGTGACTTGCACAACAAATCGTGTATTCGACTTGTCTGTGTTTGAAAGGCGGGCACTACCGCCCGAGCTGATCGCGATCTGGAGCACGGCCACCAGCTGAGGTTCCGTGATGATTCGGGGGTCAGCGTACTGGCCCAACGTCATGCCCGCTAATGTTGGCGAGTCTCCCGTGACGATCGCGTTAACCAGGATCTTGGCCTGCCGTTCCGGTGAAAACCACCATGTGTGCACCATCCAAGCCACCGGAGTGCAAATCGCCACGGCGCATAAGGCGGCTACTTTCTTCGGGCGGCTGAGCTTCACGCTCGAGTCCGGTCACGCGGTGGCCGACGCGGCTGCCGTCCACGCTCGGCCTGCACGCTGCCGTCGAATCTCAACTCCAAAGAAAAGGCTCGCGCAATCGCAGGATCGTACACGCGTTCGCTTGGAGCGTAGTACATCTCGTCGTGCGTCATGCAGATCATCATTGGATAGGTTGAGGGATCCCTCTCGTAACCGGCCACCAGTTGCTCATACCACTCCTTGTCGTCAGCCATATGCGGGGCAAATGCTTGCCACCGCCACTGGTAGCTGGACGGATACTTGTAAGGCGCCTTGAGGGCCGACGGATAGTCGGGACAGCAAAACACATCGGCGTTCTTGGTATAGGGCAGCAATGCCGGAGTCGCGCCACTGTAAATGAATACGACATGGGGTTGTTGCGGCATCGTAGGTGCCCCTTCGTGATCGGAGCTGTACATGACGACCGCGGAGTAGATCTGCTTCAGTTGGGAGATGCAGGTGGCTTGTCGGGCCTTTTCACGCGCGGGGGCGCTGACGCTGTATCCGATTGCAGCGAGGACCGCAATGATCGCGACGACGACGA